>CAZDYZ010000929.1:0-5166 GCA_964509525.1 uncultured Acidobacteriaceae bacterium | reverse complement strand
CGCCCGCGGGCCAACAGCTGGTTTCCCTGCTCGACAGTAAGGCGGGAGCTCACAATTAGTTTGGCAGCCGCACAGCTACAACGCCAGTTGTGGCCGCTTGTGGCACTTTCCAGAGAAGAATGCCCCGTTCAACGTGACCTGCGTTAACGGGGCGTTTAATCTCACGCTAGTCTTGTTTGTAGAGTGCCGCCCTGGCCTATAACAAAACCACGGGCCACTCTACGGATTGCCCAAACAAATCTCCGAACCCCACATCGCAGCTGGGAATAAACGCTGGATCCACGCCAACTCAAGCCGTTCAGATTCTCTAAGGTCTTCTTCTTTCTCGTGGTTGTGGGAAGGGTGCACCGGCCGCACTGAAACGATCACCTTGTTCCCGCTGGCGCCGGTGTGCGCAGCCTGCTGGACCGGATCCTTGAAGGCCTGGCCAGCATAAACCCTCAGCTTGTGTTCCGTCACCACAACGCAATCATTGTGCC
Organism: uncultured Acidobacteriaceae bacterium; assembly: GCA_964509525.1. Classification (GTDB taxonomy): domain Bacteria; phylum Acidobacteriota; class Terriglobia; order Terriglobales; family Acidobacteriaceae; genus Bog-257. The sequence goes on along the minus strand of CAZDYZ010000929.1, from coordinate 4,687 downwards.
GCCAATATTGCCAAGGCCTTTCGGCACCGGATTGGATTTGTTTGGCTCGACCGCTGCAGTGCTTATCGAACGGCATGTACCAGATTCATTGTCCTCGAGAGCCCAGGTCCAAAGGCAATTGGTGCCGGCAATAATTTCTGCTCTTGGAACTTTCCAAGTTCCTTAGCACGCATAGACAGCAAGTTGAGGCAATTCAGGAGCATACGGCTCAAATAACCGGGAAGCCAGTAGGCTCTTCCTGGAAGTGAAGTTTGCAAAACGAGGGCTGCTTTCAGTAAGACCGATCAAGAATGTGAAAGACACGAGTGCCTTCCATATGGCTCCTTTAGGGTCTGGGCAGATTGGTCACGTAAGTTTTCGGACTTCACAAGGGTGCGTACCTACCAATGACTACAAGCGGACGGCCGACGTACATATCTATGGCCGGCTGGACAACCCTAGCTGTTCTCAATTGCACTCTGCTGCTCGTCTATTTGGCGGACCACCCAAGCTTCCCGGGCGACTTTTGTGCCTTCTATACAGGTGCTCATGTTTATAACCAGAATCCCAGCCATCTCTATGATCTACAGATACAACGGCAAACAGAACAGGCCTTAATTGGCCGGGATGACATTCCATTTAACCATCTTCCATATGAGTTGCTTGTCTGGCTGCCTTTGTCGCCACTGGGCTTTCACGCTGCATTCTGGATTTGGCGCCTGGTGAGCACGCTCTTGCTAATGCTTGCTGCTTGTTTGTTGGCTAGAGCGCTTGCCCCGCGCTTCGCGTCTGGTGCACTGTTCGTTATCGCTATGGCCTTCTTTCCCGTACCGTATTGCCTCTGGATGGGCCAGGACTCTGTCTTGCTGCTGGCGATATTTTGTGGCTGCGCATGGTTTCTGATGGGTGGTCATGATTTCGGTGCAGGACTGATACTCGGGTTAGGGTTCTTCAAGCTCGAACTCGTATTGCCGATCGCTGCGGTTTACTTTTTATGGCGGCGCTGGCGATTGCTTGCCGGAATCCTTTGCTCAGCAGTTACCGTGTCTGGGATTAGTCTGGCGATGGTTGGTTACACAGGAATCTCCCAACTAGCCCGGCTCCTCATCCAAGGTCAGACCTCCAAAGGAATGGCAGTACATCCCGTCATGATGCCCAACATTCGCGGTTTGCTCGCCCTTCTAACATTCTTATCCCCGAACATGCAATCGGCCATAGCGGTGTCGCTGTCGGCCGGACTCCTGATAGTCGTGGCTGTGGTGCTTCGAAAGGATCAATCCCCTGCGCGGTTGTTTGCTCTGCTGGTTTGCTTCAGCACACTCGTTAGTTTTCATCTCAACCTGCACGATCTCACATTACTGGTTCTGCCTATTGCGGTGGTTCTGCAATCACGACTATGGCAGGGCGAAAAGGCCTGGAAGCTTCTTGCCCCACTGTTTGCGCTTTTCTGCACACCCCTGTACATCGTGCTTCTCGGAGCCTTTAAAGTTGCTCTGCTGGCGCTATTTGTGGGATGGTTCTGGTATGGGATGACGCGCAGGCTGAATTACGAACCGGTCCCAAGCCTAACCACCCACGAGTTTGCTTACCTCGAACCAGGTACTGCAAGTTAGCCGCAACAGGGTTGGCTGTACGGGATTTCCATAGAAGCTCTCGGTTGCGTCATGTGATACGAGTACAAGCTGCAGGATAACTGCACCGTTACGCACGCAAGAAACGGTTGGCCAACCCCAGCTGCTAGTTTTCGAGTAAGCTGAAGACCCCGGGTAAACAAAATCCAGCTCGTAAAGGCCTCTTCGGCGCCTGTGCAATGCAGGTTGGTAGGGGAGGATCGGCCCGCCAGAGATGTTGTCTTGATGGTGGTCCGTCCATCGGCAACCTCCTCGGAGGTTCCTTCGAGCAGTGAGATTCCGCGTGAACCTCTTATTTCCTGGCTAAGGATTCCTGATTAGACCTGAAATGGAAGCTTACTTCTCCGTTTTAGGACGCACTGCGCGAGGGCTTTTTAGCGACGCTTAATGTTAATTGGCTGCGATCGGTCACTTGCGGTATGGGGGCACATTGGGCAGCAGGCCAGCTGGGGAGCTGCGTCAACAAGGACGACGGGCAACTGCAAGATTGCATACTTGAAAGCAAGATTGTGGAAGTCGATCCGTAGACGTCACAGCTACACTACGAAGTTCGTGCTGCGACCCGCGGCGCCACATCGATCATCGGTACGGTCGCCGACAGTCACTGCGCAGTGGATAAGAAGGGGGATGCAGTAAATCGAACGTCGATTTCTGCTGGAGGATTACAACTTGCAGCGTATCATCCAGGGCATAGCGAACGAACCTGCCATTTTCTTTGGGACGAGCCTGATCCGGCCCTTTGCACAGCAGCCCGTCGTGAGAGAAAAACCACGAAAATTTCAACGGGATGAGATTCACCCCGTCGAATTCCTGGCCCGGCGCGCACCTTTAAAGCTCGCCTTGTAAACGAATGTCTCGAGTTCACCCTTGGTTGACCGTCGTCTTCGCCGCCCTGTTGATTCCGGCCTGTCTATTGACTCGGCTGCAACTTACTTTGCAACCCGCGACGGCTCTATTTCTCCTCGGATGGGCACTGCAATCGATTATCTGGGCAACGTTGCTTTACCAGTTTGGTATTCCTGGCTCCTGGGATGCATTTCGAAATGCATCGTGGCGGCTTGTGCCCGTGGCGTTGATGACTCTGGTCTTCGTGTTCATTTTCGGTCTGAAGTCAGGTGTAATGATCGCCGTGGCCGGCATCGGAATCCTCGAATTTCATTATCGCAAGGGGGACTGGAAAGCGGGTCGTTCCTCCCTGTTTACGTGGGCTTATCTGGCTGCCGGAATTCAGATCGCCATTTACTATTCGGCAGTCATTGTTTCGCTACGGCCTTGTTCGAAATACGATGCGACCTTCGCCCGTTTCGATACATTCATGATGTTCGGTGGAACCGTCGTCGGCCTCAGTCGCCTGGCGTCAGCCCTCTACGTCCCAGCCGAGCTGGTCTACTACAGCATCGGGGGCGTTATGGGAGCGACAATCTTGTTCCTCTGCCTATCCGGTGACCGGCGTGCCGCATTCCAAATGTGCGGTGCAATCGTATCTGCCTATTATCTTTCACTGGTGATTTTCTTCGCTCTGCCGGCGCAGGGGCCGTTTGTTAGTGCGAGCCTTCCGGCACAGCTTTTCACTGCCGGGGTGCAGCGGGCTTCGCTCGCAAATGCCTCGAGCCTCTATCACCACTCACGTTGGATGACTCCGGGTCTCGGCTACTACGTTGCGTTCCCATCACTTCACATGGCCCAGCCACTGATCGCAGCGTGGTTTCTTCGAAGGTGGCGCCGAGTTTCACTAATTGTGCTCGGCTATTGTATTCTCCTCGTCCCAGCGATCCTGATCCTGAGATGGCACTACGCCATCGATGTTGTGGGAGGCATTGTCGTCGCAGCAGTCGCCGTCTTGTCCGTGTCTTCCTGTAATGATCTGGTCGACAGAAGAAGGTGTGGCGCAGTCTCAGCTTCTGAGGACTACGCGCTGAGGGGTTGCGGGGCATAGGCAGTGAGGTGCCTCTTTGAAATTAAGACCAACGTGAGCTGTATGGACGAGGACGGGTTTTGTTTTCAATCTTCCTCCGGAGCAACCAGTGAGTTTCGACCCACTCAGACCGGGTGGCGTGACGTGTGCCAAGATTTGTCACCCACTCTGTTGCCAGCGTTTATTTTTATCGTCTGATCCGGGCGGGAGCAGACGATGCGAAGTTTCTGCAAAATCTAGCAAAATTGTGGAATAGGAGACTCACGCTCTCGGGCGATGCTTCTGTATTGGACGTCATTCAGGGTTTCATATTCAAGAACTAGTGAATTTTGATGTCTGCTTGCAATCTTCGGGTGATTGTTCCGAGATATCTGCCCAGGACACGGGTCTTTCTAGTTTGATGTTCAAGTAGCGACTACAAACGGTCTGTTCCCTGTATCGATAACCCTGCCCCGAACCAAGCTCAGGTCCCCTTACCTGCGAGCTGTTGACATGCAGTCACGTTGGTGGTGTAGAGACCCCGACGAACCGATCGTCGATCAACAGGAGTTGCACAGCGAAGATTTGGGACTGTTTTCCAGGGCCTTGCAGGCCGGTGTCTTGCAAAGGCCCTCGACATTAATCAACCAAAAAGGATACGGAGATGAAAAAAAGGCTGTTCTTACTGCTCACCGCGTTGGTGACCGCGGCTGTATCGATCGGTGGATCGGCGGAGGACCAGGGGCCGCCGGTCAAAGGAACTGTAATCAGTCCAGCAAGCAGCATGGTGCGGGGCTCGAGAGTAGTACATACGCCACTGTACGTTTTCATTCCGGAAGAGGGAGTGCAACCGTCTACACCCATCGGGGAAACGCCCGCTTCTATCGCTTGCATATACGGCGTGACGCCGCCAACCTTTGGATGCCCAAAGACAGGGACGATTGTTCCCACTGGAGGGGCGAAGGCCATCGCTGTGGTTGAATACGGCGACACCTCTACAATGCAACGAGACCTCAATACCTTCTCGACCCAGTGGGGCTTGCCAGCTGTCACCGCCACAGTGATCTGTACCCCCGGACCACCGCCCTGCCCAAGCAATGCTGGGACAGGGTGGGACCTGGAGACGTCTCTTGACGTGCAGTGGGCACATGCCATGGCGCCCGATGCGAAGATCATCGTCGCG
>CAZDYZ010000928.1:0-3006 GCA_964509525.1 uncultured Acidobacteriaceae bacterium | reverse complement strand
CGGATCAAAACCGAAGCGGACCCGGTGCTCGAGATTACAGAGATTGTTCAGCGCGCTCAGTTGCTTCCCGGCCCCAAAGGCAATCCTGGTGGGCTCGCGCTATTCTTCGAAAAACCTAACGGATCGCGCTACCCCCTGCTCGTCAATGCCTTCGGAAGCGAACGTCGCATGCAACTGGCCTTTGAAGTGGAGAAACTCGAAGACGTCGCCGCGCGCATCCGGGGATTTCTGGACATGCAGACTCCTCAAGGCCTGTTCGACAAAATGAAAATGTTGCCCAAGCTCATGGAACTTGGCTCGTTTTTCCCTAGAGTCGTCAAAGAAGGACCCTGTAAAGAGGTCATACGAAAGGGAAGCGACGTCAACCTTTTCGATTTCCCCATTCTCAAGTGTTGGCCTCAGGACGGTGGCCGCTTCATCACCTTCCCCTTGGTATTCACCAAGAGCCCGGTAACCGGCAAGCGCAATGTCGGCATGTACCGCATGCAAATCTACGACGAGCGCAGCACCGGCATGCATTGGCAGACGCAAAAACATGGCGCGGAACATTTCCGGCGGGCTCGTGCAGCCAATCCCGAAGGCAGGATCCCCGTCAGCGTTGCTATCGGCTCCGACCCCGCTACCACCTTAGGCGGCGTTTTGCCCATCCCGCCCGATCTCGACGAGATGATGTTTAGTGGCTTCCTCAAAAAGGAATCCGTCGAACTCGTCAGGTGCGAAACCAATGAACTCGAAGTTCCCGCCAATGCCGAAATTGTTTTGGAAGGCTACGTCAATCTCAAGGAAATGCGTACCGAAGGCCCCTTCGGCGACCACACCGGCTTTTATTCTCTGGAAGGCCAATATCCGGTCTTTCATGTCGAGTGCGTCACCCATCGCTCCGATCCCATCTATTTGACTACCGTCGTTGGGCCTCCGCCACAGGAAGACTTCTATATCGGTTATGCGATTGAACGCATCTTCCTGCCGCTGATGAAAATGACCCATCCCGAGATTGTCGATGTCTCTATGCCCGCCGAAGGAATCGTCCACAACTTGATGATTGTATCGATTCGCAAATCGTATCCCGGCCACGCCCGCAAGGTCATGAACGCAATTTGGTCGCTCGGCCAAGCTATGTGTACCAAGGTGCTTGTTGTGGTGGATCACGATGTGAATGTTCATGACTATCGACAGGTAGTGTGGAAGGCGCTGTGCGCCATTGATCCGGAACGCGACGTGCAATTCACTCTTGGTCCCGTCGATACTCTCGACCATGCCGCCCGCATGCAGGACCTGGGGTCGAAAATGGGCGTCGACGCCACTCGCAAATGGCCTACCGAGGGATTCACGCGGCCCTGGCCGGACGAAATCTTGATGGACCAGGCAACCAAGGCCCGCGTCGACGCGCTATGGAAAAGCTTGGGAGTATGACTCCGGGCGCGCTTCCTACTCGCTCTTACTTGTCGAACCACCGCCCGCGAACGCCAGTCCGTCGACTCCCTTGGTGAGTTGAATCGGGCTTTCCATTTGCCAGGTTTTTAGATTCAGCACTTCGATCGTGCCCGCTTGCGGACAGCTTACGAATGCTCGCGTACCGTCTGGCGCCACAAGCACTTCGCCGGAAGCGGCGGGAATATCATAGGAGTGCACCACTTTCCCCGAGGAAGTATCCAAAACAAATATTTTTCCAGCCAAAGCATTCGCGATCAGCCAATGTCCATCCGGAGTAGCCGCCGAGGAATACACAATCGAGGGCACGCTCCACCACCCGGAAATCGCGTTTGTCCCCGCGCTGATCACCGCGATCCGTGGTTTTTCCTGATCATGGGTGTACACCTTTCGCCCGTCGGGTGACATGGAAATTCGCTGTACTTCTCCGGCCACCGGGATGGTTGCCATCAGCGAATGCCTGTGCAAATCCAGAACGCTGACATTTCCCGCAAACACGTTGGCCGTGTACGCCCGCGAACCATCCGGACTGACCACAAACATGTGCGAATCCACCTGCCCGGTGGGGATTTCCGCCACTACCTTTCTTGTACTTGGATCGATCACGTCCACCGCTTTCGCCAGTTCCGCCGAAACGTACAGCAAACCGTCAGGTCCGAATTTTGCGCAGTGCGGCCGAACCGGCTTCCCCAGATCGATGATGTACACCGCGCGTCCTGCGGCGATATCGATCACTTCCACCGTGCTCCCGTCCGTTCCTGGCTTGCCGACTCCAGAGTTGCCGTAAATCGGCACATACGCGAACTTGCCGTCAGGAGAAGCGATGACCTCGTGTCCATTTATGTCCACGCCCACTTTCTCCATGGTCTTGCGGGAATCGGGATCAATGATCAGCAGCGTGTGTTCGAACTGATTGGCCACCAGCAACCGCTGCGCGGATCCCAGCGAAGGGAACAGCAGCGCCGCCAACGGCAGAACCCAATTCTTCATCGCGTATCCCCCTGGGTGATAATTAGAAACTCCACGCGTTAAGGCCGGAAGAGTATAACCTCGTGTTGCAAGTTTCGTGTGGCCACTCCGAAGCCTGCTCGCCCTGGGTGGCAGTAAGCAGGTTGCATCCGTGCGTGCGAGACAGTCATTGCGGAAAAACGGAAAAAGCCTGACGATAAAGAATAACCGTCCTGGAGGACAGGCCGAAAACGCAAAGATGCACAACTAATGGGGGCGCTCTCGCGAGCCAGGCACTAGGAGTTGTGGTACCTGCCTGCAATACCAGGTCAATTGCCTAAAATTCCCGATGTTTTTAGGACAACTCCGGGAGAGAAGCCCTTGACGCTCCACGTTACGAGGTGACATAACGGGATCAAGGTTTACCCGCTCGGGTTCCTGTGGTCTTGGCTATCCGAAGCGGGTGCGAATACGTCTCAACCGGGCGTGTTGCGGACAGGATGGGCGTTCCTCGTGAGCGAATCACGCGAAGTGATGAACGTACGTCAAGCTTCCCAGTACCTGGGCATTAGCCCGGATACTTTGTATCGGTACATCACCGAGGGCGAGATACCGGCATTTAAACTC
>CAZDYZ010000927.1:0-8459 GCA_964509525.1 uncultured Acidobacteriaceae bacterium | reverse complement strand
ACAGCCCCTCGCGGGCGTAGGTCCGGTAAACCTTAACGAAGTCCGCGAAGCACTTTCCTCGCGCCTTTCTGATCTCAGTGTCGAACCCCCGAGCAGCCGATTCGGTCGTGTGTTTGTCGGTACCCCGGAGCAATTGCGTGGCCGCTCGTTCGCTGTTGTATTCGTCCCTGGTCTGGCCGAACGCATCTTTCCTCAGAAGTTGCGCGAGGATCCTTTACTTCTGGATACCAATCGTCGTCAATTGACCGCTGCGGATCCCCCCCTGCTCACTGTTACTGATCGCGCAGCTGATGAAAGACTCCAGCTTCGCATCGCCGCAGGAGCAGCCGAGCAGAAGGTTTTCTTCTGCTATCCGCGTGTCGAAGTCGCGCTTGGGCGTCCTCGTGTACCGTCGTTTTATGCGCTCGATGTACGCCGTACCACCCTGGGGGAGCTTCCCAATGTGGACGAATTTGAGCGTGAGGCAGCGCGCAACTCAGGCGCCCAACTTGCATGGCTTGCCCCGGAAGACCCGGGAGTTGCGATTGATGATATTGAACACGATCTCGCCGTGCTTAGACCGTTGCTGCAAGCCGATCCGAAATCGGTTCGCGGCAGTGCACGTTACCTGATGAGCTTAAGCCCCGAGTTAGGCCGCTCGTTGCGTGCCCGGTGGCAACGCTGGCGGAACGGATGGAGTCAGGCGGATGGCATCTGCGACGCTACGGAATCCACACTCCAGCAACTGGCACCCTACCGACTAACGGCGCGTGCTTATTCGCCGACATCGTTACAAACCTACGCGGCGTGCCCTTACAGGTTTCTCTTGAGTGCGATTTACCGTTTGGCACAGCGGAAGGGGAGTGCCCCGCTGCAGACGCTCGATCCGCTTACTCGAGGCCTGATGTATCACTCGGTGGTGGCGCGCTTCCTACAGCAGGCAGTCACTGGCAAACTCTTGCCCTTGCGGCTAGCCAATCTCGCCAAGGCTCAGTCTCTAGCCGACGCTATCCTGCAATCTATGGCAGTTGAATACCATGAGCGGCTAGCACCGGCCATTGAGCGGGTCTGGGAGGATGAGATCGAGCTGCTGCGCGCCGACCTGCGTGGTCTGCTGACGCAGATGGCCGAGCATCCGGACGACTACCTGCCGGAATTGATCGAGTACAGCTTTGGCCTGCCTCCTGGCATGGGACGAGATCCCGCCAGTACGGTGCAGGCGGCGATGCTCGAGGATGGATTTCTGCTCCATGGCATCGCAGATCTGATTGAAAGGAACGCCTCCGGAGATCTTCGCATCACCGACCACAAAACGGGCAAGAACCGCACTGAAGAGGGAATGATCGTAGGTCACGGTGAGCTGCTGCAGCCCGTTTTGTATTCTCTCTCGCTCGAGTACCTACGGGGAGGAACGGTAAAGGAGGCGCGACTCTTCTTTTGCACTGCGACGGGCGGATACACCCAACGTACGGTAGGTATCAACGATGTGGCTCGTCTGGCCGCTCTGGATGTGCTTCGCATGATAGATCAAGCAGTTGAGAGCGGCTTCCTGCCGGCAGCACCCAAAACCGATGGTTGCAAGTGGTGTGATTTTGTCAGCGTATGCGGACCGTACGAAGAGGTGCGTGCCAGCCGCAAGAATCCAGCGCCCCTGGCCAAGCTGATAGGTTTGAGGGAGATGGCGTGATGCCCCTGGCTGATCAGCAAGCTCGTGACCAGATCCGCAGCGAACTAGACAAGACCATACTAGTTGAAGCAGCGGCTGGGACTGGCAAGACCACGGAACTGGTCCGCAGGATCATCAGCGTGCTGGCCGAAGGCCGGACAAGCGTAGACCATGTTGTTGCTGTCACTTTTACCGATAAGGCTGCCGGAGAGTTGAAGCTTCGGTTGCGTGCCGGGCTTGAAAAAGCACGTGCCGAGATGGGATCGAACGAACCACGAAGGAAAAATCTTGAGGAAGCACTTGCTCACCTTGAAGAAGCGCGCGCCAGCACCATCCACTCCCTCTGTGCTGACTTGCTCCGGGAGCGGCCGATGGAAGCGAGAATCGATCCGCAGTTTGAGCCGTTGGACGAGGCTTCGGCTGAGAAGCTGTACCACTCGGCTTTTCGCACCTGGATCGAAGGCGTGCTGGAGAACCCGCACGAAGGTGTTCGGCGTTCACTGAGACGCCCTTCCGAAGACGGCTCAACATCGAGATTGGAAAAGGCCGGATGGACTCTCGTCTCGTGGCGTGACTTCGATGCGCAGTGGCAGCGTCCCAGCTTCATTCGTATCTCGGAAATCAACCGCTTGGTGCAGCAGATCCATAACTTTGCTTCCCTGACCAGCCGTGCCAGTGAGACTACCCATCCAATCTATGTTCAGACGCGGCGGGCTCGTGATCTGAGTGGTTATATAACGACGGTGGAGAAAAGCCGGGCTCGCGATTACGACAGCCTCGAGTCACAGCTTATTGAGCTCGGCAGAGCTTGGGATTTCAAGATCAGTACGAAAGGACCCTCGAGGTATGGCGAGGGTGTTTCGCGAAACGATGTCGTTCTGGCCCATGAGGCGTTAACTACCGAGCTGCAGCGATTCGCCGCTCGAGCCGACGCTGATCTGGCGGGGCTTTTGCGGACCGAACTGCGTAAGAGTATCGCCGAGTATGAATCGCTGAAGGAGCGTGGTGGCAAGCTCGACTTCCTCGATCTGTTACTGCGGGCACGAGATCTCTTGCGCGATAACCCAGCCGTTCGTGCCGATCTCCAGCAGCGCTTCACCCATATTTTTGTAGATGAATTCCAGGATACCGATCCATTGCAGGTCGAAGTCTTATTGCTGCTCGCCTCTGCTGACTCAACAGTTAGCGACTGGCGGAAAATACGGGTGCTCCCTGGCAAACTCTTCATCGTCGGTGACCCTAAGCAGGCCATCTACCGCTTTCGCCGTGCCGACATGGCTCTTTACCTCGACGTAAGAGATATGCTGGTCGCCGACGGCGCCGTTGCTGTTAATCTCACCACCAACTTCCGCTCGGTTCCGTTCATTCAGAACTTTGTGAACGCGGCGTTTGCTCCCCTCATGACGGGCGATCGTAAGAAATTGCAATCTGATTATGTGCCCCTGGCACCTAGCCGCCAACAGCCTCCGTCGCAACCGGCCGTCGTGGCTTTGAGCGTTCCCGAGCCCTACGGAAAAGTCAAATTAGCTGCGAGCGCCGTCGAAAAGTCTCTGCCTGATGCTGTCGGAGCGTTCGTCGCCTGGATACTGAACACGAGTAATTGGACTGTAACCGAACGGGGACAAGAGGAGCGCGTCCTCGTCAAGCCCCAACATATCTGCATTATGTTTCGCCGCTTCGATAAGATGTTTGGCGGGGACATGACGCGTTCTTACGCCGAGGCTTTGCAAGCGCGTGGCATCCCTCACGTCCTCGTCGGCGGCAAGTCGTTTCACGAACATGAGGAAGTCGGCACGATGCGCACCGCATTGGCCGCCATCGAATGGCCCGACGACGCGCTTTCCGTTTACGCCACCCTGCGGGGTTCCTTGTTTGCCCTTAGTGACGCCGACCTGCTTTCTTACCGAGTGCAATTCGGTCAATGGCATATGTTTCGGATTCCGGAGGAAGTGCCCGAGAACCTGCAGGCCGTAAAGCGTGCTCTTGAGATCCTGCGCGAGCTGTCTCGCGGTCGAAACTATCGGCCGATTGCCGAGACCATACACCAGTTGCTGAGTGCTACTCGGGCTCACGCCGGCTTCGTGATGCGCCCGGCTGGCGAACAAGCCCTGGCCAATGTGTTGCATGTTGCGGAACTGGCGAGGCAACACGAAGCACGGGGCGCGGTGTCCTTTCGAGGGTTCGTGGAGGAACTCTTGGACGCAGCCGAACGCGGCCAACAACCCGAAGCGACGATTTACGAAGAGGGCTTCGAAGGTGTGCGCATGATGAGTGTGCATCGTGCAAAGGGCTTAGAGTTTCCCATCGTTGTACTTGCCGACATTACCTGCAAGATTGCGCATGCGCAAGCCGACCGCTTCATTGATTCAGAGCATGGCCTCTGTGCGGTCAAGCTCGCAGGGTGGACACCGCAGCAGGTGATTGATCATGCGGGGGAAGAACATTCCCGCGACCTTGCAGAAGGCTTACGCATTGCCTATGTAGCGGCGACCCGCGCCCGCGACGTGCTGGTGGTGCCCGCAATTGGCGATGACATAACCGGCACCGGACCTGAGCTAGCGGCTAATTGGTGGGTTTCTCCCTTGTATTCTTCCCTGTATCCGGCGGAGGAAAACCGCCAGCGTCCTTCACCACCAAGCAAGTGTCCCGATTTTGGAATCGATTCGGTATTGCAGCGTCCTGACGGCGGTCCGCCGGGCGAATACACGGTTAAGCCGGGCTCTCACACCTTCGGTTCGGGAGAGAAAGCATACAAAGTTGTCTGGTGGGATCCGAGGACTCTAGAACTCGGGAAGGCACCGTCCTTCAGCATCCGTCAGCAGGAGTTACTTGAAAAAGCCAGCGACGAGGTAATCCATAAACGACTGGAGGATCATCGCGGCTGGAAGGACGCTCGTGAAAAACTGATCACAGCCGGCTCGGCACCTAGCATCATTTTCAAGACTGCAACCGAACGAGCAAAATCCAAACTTCTGCTGGAGGTTAAGATCGAGGTCGTCGAGATTGCAAAGGTGCCACGGCCGTTCGGCCCGCGGTTTGGCACCTTGGTTCACGGCACGTTGGCGACGATCGCCTTTGACGACAGGCGGGATCAGGTACGCGAGGCTTCGGAGCTGCAGGGTCGCATCCTGGGTGCAAGCCCTGACGAAGTAAACGCGGCAGTGGAGACCGTCGTTACTGCTCTGGAACACCCTCTGATGCAACGTGCACGAGTCGCGGCGCGCAATGATATGTGCTACCGCGAGCTACCTCTCACAGTGCGACTGGAAGATGGAGTCCTGGTTGAAGGCATTGCCGATTTGGTTTTTCGCGAGCACAACCGATGGATTGTGGTGGATTTCAAGACTGATCAAGAGCTGACGACTGCCTTGGAGCGCTATCGCCGCCAGGTCGGGATATATGTTACAGCACTTCGTAAGGTGACCGGTTCTGAATGCGAGGCCTCACTATTCCGCGTATAAGTTGTTTTCGTCCCACTCGACCGTTACAGCCCACCCACATCGGTAACGCCGGTGGAGCCCTCAGCAAGAACCAAGTCTCCTTCGTTGCTAAATGAGAACAGCCACCTGGTTAGCTCACCGAGCGCCTTGAGCACGCTCAGCAGTTCCTGCTACTTTTTCCCTCGATACCTTGGCGAGGAGACGTATACCATCACCGCTGAAGGCAAGACGCGCATGCTCAGAATTCACCGATCGCGGCCACCAAAGTCCCCCTCAACGCGACTCGGGTTACATCGCCCAACTACACGCCGCAAGAGTTCGTCATCAACGGCAGTACCTCTCGCTTTTTCAACGATCAACACCGATGTCACCCTCCAGGCCTCCGTGGAGACCATGCGTCAGGGCAAAGAGAGGTTTTCTTAGCGCGGCCTCCCCTTCATCTGGTCTCACTTTATCCTCCTCCGCGTTGGAAAAGCAGAGCCACATCAAGGTACATATATACTCGACAAGCATGCGGCGTTATCCCCTGAGGGCAAAAGAGACATCAGTTTTCTTGATAACGTAGCACCGCGCTTCTCCGTGAATCCGCAACAGGGGATGGCCAAGATTTGAGGACTCAACCATGCTGAAATATTTCAAGTGGAACGAAGTCGGACTGGAGCCGTTGAAGCCGGGCCTGGAGCGCCAGCTTGTGGTTGGCGAGAACATGATGTTGGCCCGCGTATTGCTGAAGAAGGGCTGTATCGTCCCCGAGCACAGCCACCACAACGAGCAACTGACATACGTATTGGAAGGATCGTTGAAGTTCACTATTGAGGAGAAGGAGATCGTGGTTAGTGCCGGCGAGGTTCTGTGCATTCCGCCGGACATGCCGCATGCCGCCGAAGCACTGGAAGACACGGTGGATTTGGATGTTTTCAATCCTCCCCGTGCCGACTGGTTGAACAAGACGGACTTCTATTTGCGCAGGGAAGTAGAGCCTTCGCAATAACCCGTCAAGACAGAGTTCAGGGGCTGCCGCAGTCCGCGCGCTCCATCACACACCAGGTAGTGTCAATGCCGGCAGGACGTGAAGCCCGATGTCAAACGAAGAAAGCTAGCAGGTAGATGAAGCCGAACGGAGTGGCACGAAGCGGGCTCCACGAGAGACAGCCTCTACGGCATCTCTTAGGTCAAGACTAACTTGCGATTTGAAGACATACCCCGACGCGCCGAACTCAAAAGCGGCGCGAACGAAGTCGGGATTCTCGTGAACTGACAGGAAAATGATCTTGGCTGTGCATCCAACGCTCTTCAGGCGCTTAGCCACATAGAAGCCGGTCATATCTCCAAGAGAAACGTCCAGCAGAACAACATCTGGATTTAGATTCGAAACCTCCGCCAAGAATGCGGCTCCAGTCGAAAAGGTACCGGCAATAGTAAAGTCCCTCTGCAGCATCTCAACGAGCGTTTCCAGCATCGACGGATTGTCATCAACCAGTACGAGACGAACGTTGGGCAAGAGCTTCCCCCTTGACCAGGATCTTTCCACCGCAGCAAACTCGACAGCAGCCGTCTGGTTCAAGCCTAGGCTGTAGTGCCCAATCTCGGAAACTAGCAAAAATGCTTGCTCCTCAATAGGAAATTGCCAGCAACCAGCTTAGGGGGCCGGTCCGCTGGGAACTAGAATTGGGAAGGAGGAAATGCAACCAGGATAGGGGCTTTTTTGCTTGCCTAACCCAAGGGTTCCTTACAAAACCTACAGAGGTTCAAATTCTGGTTGTGGCCGGCTGAAATGCTGAGTCCCTTCAGGTTACGATGTCGACACCCTCTCAGGAGACGGCGTTTTAACGGATGATACTCCGGCGACGATGTATCGTGATCTACGCCCAGTGCGACTTTCTTGTTCTGGCGTTTTCGCCTCCGGCTTTGCCCACCACCGTTGTGGCTTTGATCGATAAAGATCACCACCGGGTCGTGCTCGCTGCCGACAGCCTGCTGGTCCACCAAATTGCCGGCACCAGCACCCAGAGTTGCAAGATCGTTGTAAAGCCGGGATGCACCTTCGGACTGGCTGGCCTGCTCCACAAGGAATACCCGCTCTTTGACTTGCAGGAACTCGCCGACCAGGCCTGCAGTCTATCGGGAGACTTGCGGTACAGGGCAGACAGGTTCCTTGAAATCGCCAAGGACCCTGCCCTAACTGTCGCCCAATACTTGCGTGTGAATGAACGCCAGTTCTACGGCGAACTGACAAACAGCAACGGCGGCGAGTTTGTCATTGTGGTTTTTGTCGGGATGGAGGCTAACGTGCCATCAATCTTTGCCAGAGGCTACAAACTCGACAGCAACGGCGGCATTAACCCCGTGTCGTTGGATATTACCGAAGACAAAGCTGGTGTGGGCTTTTTTGGCGGAGCCAGCGATCAAATAGCATCCTATATAAAGGTGCATCCAAATTGGCAGAAAATGGACAAGGTTGTCGCTGCTGGCAAGTTTGTCCAAATGGAGATTGCAGCGCACCCCAAGTGGGTCGGTCCACCTGTTTCCGTTGTAACGATAAATCGTCTCGACCAGCAGGAGTGGAACAACCCTGGCCTCTGCGTCGTTCAGCCAGACCAGCAAGGCAAGCAAAAGAAGCACTGAATTGCTTGTGCCGACTTAACCCAAGGCAGCTCGCAACGCATCCTTGAGATGCGAATATCGGAATTGATATCCGGCGGCTCTCAGCTTCCGTGGCTCGACGCGCGATGATCCCAACAGCGTTGCCTTGCCCATCTCTCCGAACAGCGTGCGCACGACGAAGGCCGGCAAGGGAAGGATCGTGGGGCGATGCAGCGCCGCGCCAAGGGCGTGCGCAAAATCCTCATTGCGCGCCGGTTCCGGGCTTACCACGTTTACGGGCCCGTACAAGTCGTCGTTCTGCAGCGCAAATAGAATCGCGCCCACCACATCATCAAGCGAGACCCAGCTCCAGTACTGTTTTCCGTTTCCAACCCGTCCGCCAATACCAAGCCGGAAGGGGGGCACCATCGCCGCCAGCGCGCCGGCGTTAACGGCCAGCACGACGCCGATGCGCAAATTCACCACCCGTATGCCCGCATCCCGCGCTGAAATGGTCGCCGCCTCCCATTGCTGGCTGACGTCGGCCAAGAATCCCTGACCGGGAGTACTGTCCTCAGTCAGCAATTCCTCGCCTCGATCACCGTAATAGCCGATCGCCGAAGCGGAGATGAACACACGTGGCTGCCCGGTCCGACGATGGGATTCGGCTGCCGCGTTGGCAACCGTCTGCGTTCCTTGTACCCGGCTTTCGCGTACCTCCTGCTTGAACTTCTCGGTCCAATATCCGGCGATGTTCCTGCCCGCTAGATGGACAGCTGCATCACAACCGA
>CAZDYZ010000926.1:0-4968 GCA_964509525.1 uncultured Acidobacteriaceae bacterium | reverse complement strand
ATCATGGGACGCCCGATGGCCGCTAATTTGGTTAAAGCAGGACATGAAGTTTCTGTGTGGAACCGCAGTGCTCGTCAGCACGTGGACGGTGCCCGCACGGCCGTCTCTCCCGCCGACGCCGCGATTGATGCAGATGTTGTGTGGACGTGTGTCGCGGATACAGCCGCCGTGGAGCGGGTGCTATTTGCTGAAGACGGCGCTGAAAAGTCGCTACGTGAAGGCGCGATCATCGTCGACTCCAGCACAATCTCTCCCTCGGCGACGCTGCGATTTGCTGAGCGGGTGAATGCGCTTGGGGTACATTGGGTTGATGCTCCCGTTACCGGCTCGAAAATCGGCGCCGAGAATGCGCAGCTCATCTTTATCGTCGGTGGAACCACCGAGCTTGTGGAGTATCTCCAACCGCTGTTTAAAGCCATGGGCAAGCTGGTAATCCACATGGGCGAGACCGGCAAAGGCCAGTCAGCCAAACTCTGCATGAACCTGATGATTGCTCTCATCTACGAGGGGTTTGCTGAGGCATTCACGTTGTCTCAGAAGTTGGGCTTGGACCCGCACAAACTCATTGAGCTTATTCAGGCTTCTATGGTGCGTTCAGGAGTGGTGGACTATAAGGCACCGTTTGTGTTGCGCCGCGACTACTCGCCGAACTTTCCCCTGCGGCTCATGCACAAGGATATCCACCTCATGCTGGATACCGCAAAGGAGAATCGCGTCAAATTGCCGGCGCTGGAAACCGTGGATGAGATCTACGAACTGTCGAGCGAGGAGGGATGGAACGACCTTGACTACGCGGTAACGCTAGCGCTACTTGAGAAATGGGCAGGACTCGGCGGCCAACCGAAATAGGTGATCGGCGAGGCTCGGCGCGGTGCCTAAACACCGTCGCCTCCCGAGGCCTTCCGACTCCCGACCTGCCCCGCCCCGACCGTGCGAGTTGGCGCCAGTTGTCGCGGCCAGTCGTCGAACGACTCAGACCTCGGACAGCCGGTCTCCCAGCTGTCCACTAGACCGGTTTTGGCGAGCCCGAGACGTATACCAGATTCGGTTGTCCCGGCTCAATCTTGTTTTTCTCGAAACAGGCCTTGATGCGCCGCCGCAGCTCGCGGCTAACAGCGTATTGCGATCCCGGCCTCGTCTTTACTAGCAGCAAGTAATCCACTTCGCCGCCATTCACCTTTTCGATTCCAGGGACCTCAGGTTTGGCGATGATCATCCCGGAATACTTAGGGTCGTTCGCCACTGCCTCACCGACTTCCTGCAGCAATTCGATTACGCGGTCGCTGTTAGCGCCGTAGGCCACTGAAACGTGGATAGGTAGCAACGTCCAGTCACGCGTAAGGTTGCTAACAACCTTGATCTCGCTGCTGGGAACAGTGTGCAAAGATCCGTTATCGTCCCGCAGAACGGTGCGGCGCAGGGTCATCGTCTCCACTGCACCCTGGACTCCGGCGATCCTTATGGTGTCGCCGATGTCGTATTGGTTTTCCACCAGGATCAAGAAGCCGTTGATAAAGTCGCGCACGAGAGCCTGCGCCCCGAAGCCAATGGCCAATCCGGCGATACCGGCGCTGGCCAGCAAGGGCCCCATATTGATGCCAAGCTGTGGCAGGATCTGCATCGCTGCCAAGAACATGATGACCAACACGCCGACACTGTAGATGACACTGGAAAGCGTCCGCAGTTGTTGTGCGCGCAAGGCTGACGGAAGGCCTTGCCGACCGCTGAGTTCGCTTAGGTGCCGCGAAAGCCTTCGGAGAAGTCGCGTAAGGATCCAGGCAACGATGAGAATGCCGATGATCCTCGGAACACGCAGACGCAGGAAGTCGAATCCGTCATCGCTCCAATCATCGAGCAACTGGAGTAGGTTATGTTTGGGGTTCGGAGCTAACACCCAAGCCTGTAGTCGTGTGATTAGGGCAAACAGCATGCTCGCGGATTATAGCAACCGTGGCTGAAGTAGCGAATGAAGCCAAAGCCACCTGAGACGCGTCAGTGTGCAGAATATAATCACGATATCGCGATGACCAACAAAACCAGGCTAGCTCGCACCTCTCCCCAGGTCGCCACCTTATTGCTGCTGATGCTCTGTTTCTGCTTTGGGTCACATGTTGTGGCACAAGAACAGACCCTTCCCATTGTTCCTGGCCAGGGTCCCCGTAAGCCCGCAGAGACTGAAATGGAGACCCAACAAAAACGGGCGGCGGAAAAAGTCGAGAATGCAAAACGCCAGCAGGACATCAAGAAAGACACGGACAAATTGCTGCAACTGGCGACCGAGCTGAAGCAATACGTGGACAAGACAGATGAGCATACGCTGTCGGTCGCCGTGATCAAAAAGGCGGAAGAAATTGAGAAGCTGGCACACGTGGTGAAAGAGAAGATGAAGGGACAATAGGCCGATCACGGTTTAGCTCGGTTTTCCTTGCCAGAAGTGGGTTTGCGGTATCATCCTTAGCGGGCACGGCGACTGGAGATTCTGTTCGAGGATGCACCTCCCCGGTGGAATCTCCTAATCTCAGGTCTCGAGTTCTGTCAAACTACGATCCAAGCAATTCTGAGGCAAAATTTATGGCTTTCGACAAATACGTCAAAGTGCCGGGCAGCCAGCGCGAGCCTATGCCGGGCGCTACCAAGTCTGGTTCCCTGGATTTGAACGAGGTGATGCAGGTAACGCTGATCCTGAGACCGCGAGCATCAGGATCCCAGCAGGAGTCTTTGGAGAAGCTCGTCGCCAGCGGCAAGCGTATCTCGCGCGACGAGTACCAGGCCAGATACGGCGCAGATCCGGCGAACGTTCAGCAAGTAGAAGTGTTCGCGAGCGCTCACGCGCTGGCGCTGGCGCAGGTGAATCTGGCCGCCAGGAGTGTCGTTCTGACTGGTAGATGCGCTGATTTTCAGAAAGCTTTTAACGTGCAGTTGGACAGGTATGAATACGAGGGCCGATCGTATCGTGGTCGCACTGGGACGGTCAACATACCCGCGGAGTTGAATGGTATCGTTCTCAGCGTTCATGGACTCGATAACCGGCCCCAGGCCCAGGCACACTTCCGCATTGCCAATAGCGACGCGGGACCCTCGGCAGCAGCCGTTTCGTACACGGCGGTGCAAGTCGCCCAAGCGTACAGTTTCCCAACTGCCATTAATGGAAAAGGCCAGACGATTGGCATCGTTGAACTCGGGGGTGGGTTCACCCAATCCGATCTCAACATCTATTTCGAAGGTCTCAATATCTCTCCAGCCCCGACGGTTGTTGCGGTTTCGGTCGATGGCGCCCAGAATCAACCCACCGGTGATACCAACGGTCCGGATACCGAGGTCATGCTCGACATTGAGGTAGCAGGAGCCGTAGCCCCAAGCGCGAATATCGCTGTGTACTTTGCGCCTAACACCGATGCCGGCTTCCTGGATGCGATTAATCAGGCCGTGATGGACACGGTTAACAAGCCATCTGTGATCTCCATTAGTTGGGGAGGACCTGAATCGAGCTGGACATCGCAATCCTTGCAGGCTTATAACAGCGCCTTGCAATCGGCGGCGGCGATGGGTGTCACAGTGTGCGTGGCAGCAGGAGACAACGGATCGACCGACGGTGTGGACGACGGCCTCGACCACGTGGATTTCCCTTCGTCCAGTCCTTATTCGCTGTCCTGCGGTGGCACGACGCTTGACCTCAGCGGCAGTTCTATTTCGAGCGAAGTTGTATGGAACGATCTTCCCAATGGCGGGGCAACTGGTGGGGGGATCAGCGACACCTTCCCCATCCCAACCTGGCAGGCCAATGCCAACGTGCCGCCTTCGGACAATCCGGGCAACTTCAAGGGCCGCGGCCTTCCCGATGTTTCCGGCGATGCCGACCCCGAGACTGGGTATCAGGTCCAGGTAGATGATTCGAGTTTCGTGGTTGGCGGAACCAGCGCCGTTGCGCCATTATGGGCTGGCCTGCTTGCGCTCTTCAATCAGTCTCTGGGCACTCCAGTAGGTTACTTGAATCCAAACCTGTACCAGACTCTCGCGGAAGATCCGGGAACATTCCAAGACATCACTTCAGGCAATAACGGTGACTACAGCGCTGGTCCGGGATGGGACCCCTGCAGCGGGTGGGGCAGTCCCAATGGGACACGGCTGTTGCAAGCCCTATCGACAGGGAGCACGGCAATCCCTTCGATCTCCCCTCGAACTCCGACTCCGGGGCTGCCAAAACACCCAAAGAGTCCTGAACCGAGGCGGGGGAAACAAACTATTAATCGTCGGACGCGGAGCGACAGGCGAAGCACGTAGATGGCGTCTGCCGGCGCCCAATGAAAAACGCCATCCGCATGGGACGGCGTCTCGGGTTGTTCGGTGCCGATCACGCTTAGGTTTTGGCAATCCGCATGCCGTAGAACGATCTCCACACAAAAGTCAGCGAGATCAGGAAGAAGACCACAGCCAGCAAGTGGCTGAAGCCCGTGCCGCTGGTGGCCGTCAACCGCACGGCGAGTTCTACCGCCAGCAACCCGAATAGCGTGGTGAACTTGATGATCGGGTTCATGGCAACCGATGATGTGTCCTTAAATGGATCGCCCACAGTGTCGCCTATTACGGTGGCATCGTGGAGCGCAGTGCCTTTCTGCTTCAGCTCGACTTCGACGATTTTCTTGGCGTTATACCAAGCCGCGCCGGCATTGGCCATGAAGATGGCCTGGTACAAGCCGAAAGCGGCAATCGAGATCAAGTATCCGATGAAAAAGAAGGGTTCCACGAAGGCAAAGGCTAACGTCACGAAGAACACGGCGATAAAGATGTTGAACATGCCCATCTGCGCGTAGCGGGTACAGATCTCCACTACTTTCTTACTGTCGCTCACAGAAGCCTTCTCTACGCCCTCCAGCTTGATATTGGCTTTGATGAACGCCACCGCACGATAAGCCCCGGTGGTCACGGCCTGCGTGGAAGCTCCCGTGAACCAGTAGATGATGGCACCAC
>CAZDYZ010000925.1:0-1542 GCA_964509525.1 uncultured Acidobacteriaceae bacterium | reverse complement strand
TCAGCGGTCGTTCCCCCCTGCGCGGTGTTCCAGTCCGGCCCGTTCTTCCCGGAGGTCGCCCTGGTCCCGAAGGCTTGGGCGTTGCCGCTCGAATCGAGCACGGTTGCATATTGCAGGTTGCCGTTGGAGTCGATAATGATCTGGCCGGCGGTGTAGTCGGTATTGGCCTGCCAGGTCAGCGGCCCCTGATTCTCCCATGTCACCGATGCGTCGAGCATGGTCTGGCCGGCGGTCTCGTTCCAGGCGGGCGCGCTGGTTCCGGAGGTGCCGCCCACGACGGCAAGCTGAATCTCATTGTTCGAGTCGACGATGGCCTGGCCGGTCGGGTAGGCCGTTGTCTTCTGCCATGTCGATCGGCCCAGGTTCTGCCACACCACTCCGCCATCGGAGGTGGTTTGCCCCGCGGTTGGATTCCACGAAGGGACGTTGTCGCCAGAAATGCCGCCCGTCTGCACCCTCTGGATGTTGCCAGCGGCATCGAAAATCAACTGGCCCACGGCGTAGAGATAGTTCGGTTCCCAGAGCGCCTTGCCGCCGGCTTGCCACACAATCCCGTCCTGCGTGGTTGCTCCAGATTTTTCAGGAGCCGTCCAGGCCGGCTGCGAAGAAGCCGAAGTTCCCGCCCCGGTCACGACTTGCATGGAACCCGATGAATCGACGACGAACTGGCCCTTGACGTAAGCCGTATTCGGCTGCCAGGCCCAGGCGCCGTTGTTCATCCACGGCACTTTATTGTCCGTTGTGGTCCCACCGATCATGGTGCTCCAGTTGGTTGGATTCGTGGAGCCGGTCTCCCCGGCTACGGTCGCCACCTGCAGCGCGCCATTGCTGTCGATGATGAACTGGCCAACCGCAAACGAGGTCGAGGCGAGCCACGTTGTTTGGAGGACGGTGCCGAAGGTTTCGTTCGAGGCCGGCGTATAGGGCGGCGGTGTGTTGCGGCCGTTGAGTTCGTCCTGGGTGAGGCCGGTATCGGGATCGATGAGGCTCGGGTTCACGGGCTGGTCG
Organism: uncultured Acidobacteriaceae bacterium; assembly: GCA_964509525.1. Lineage (GTDB taxonomy): Bacteria > Acidobacteriota > Terriglobia > Terriglobales > Acidobacteriaceae > Bog-257. The sequence continues at coordinate 534 of CAZDYZ010000925.1, read as the reverse complement.
GGCCCGATCACAGTGTTCAGTGAGTTGATCTCCTCCTCTACCGTCTTGATCTGCTGCAGCGTGAGATTGCGCGCGCTGGTGGCGCTGGCCACGGCTTGGGTAAAGGCAGGCGCGACCGTTTCGACTACGAGAATGTCGGGATCGTAGAGAGCGTCGGGAAGCGGAACGAGCAGCTCGACCGGCTCGAGCAGCGCCGCGTTTTGGGGGGCTGCGGTTTCGGCTGCGATCGGGTCCATGAGAATGCCCGTCTCCAGCACCGTCTCCAGCTCTTCGAGATGCACCGGACCCGCGCTGACACTCCAGTTAGGCGGCAGCCAGGGCGCGGTCTGCTTGCTGAAGTTGACCGCAGTTACCGGCAGGATTCCGCTTGGTGGCAGCGTGGGAAAGATGTCGGCCAGGGTCTTGAAGGATTCGCCCGCAATCAGCGTCTGCGTCAACTGCTCGGAGAGCTGGTTGATCCGAGCCTGCGCCAGCGCGCTCTGCACCACGGGCGGGTTCCCGGTGCCGTTATTGATCCAGGTGATGGTGCCGTCG
>CAZDYZ010000924.1:0-1946 GCA_964509525.1 uncultured Acidobacteriaceae bacterium | reverse complement strand
CCTAACGGCCCGGCGCCCCCGCTCTTGCTTGTCCAAAAGTCCGCCAAGCTGCGTGCCCGGATTCGCCTTCAACGCTAGGCGCATGTCCGCCTTGCTGTCAGCTGCCCGGTCAAGGGAACTATCTGGCGACGAACTACGAGGACTCTAATTCTTGAGTTCTTTTGCTGAAGCAGCGGTAGTTCCGCGCACGATCAATTCCGGAGTGACCACAATCTCTTTCGGGTAGGGGGCATCCGCCGGCGCAGCGATCCTCTTTAACAGCGTTTCGGCCGCCAGCATACCCATCTGTCTCAACGGTTGGCGGACGGTCGTCAGCGGCGGGTTTTGAAACGCTGCGCTTTGAATGTCGTCAAATCCTACGACCGAAACATCTTCAGGAACACGCCGGCCGGCTTCCCGCAAAGCTTGGATGGCTCCAATCGCTGAAATGTCATTGAACGCAAACAGCGCTGTGAATGGCTCGCCCGATGCCAGCAGCTTCCGCGTGACTTGATAGCCCAGCTCCGGTGACGACGACTCCCCTTCGAGTTGCCCGACCAAGCAATCCTTGATCGCAATTCCGAACGTTTCTGCCGCGCTGCGAACGGATTCCCAACGCACGGCGGTGTCCGAGCTGAATTCCTGTCCTTTAATGAAAGCCATCCGCCTGTGCCCGTTCTTTGTCAGATGTTCCAGTGCTAACGTCGCGGCGCATGGGTGGTCCAGCACGATGTTCGTGACGCCGGGCACTTCCCGGTGTCCGGAGACAGCCACGAGAGGTACTTGCGCTGCTCCTGTAATCGCGGTATCGACTGCAATCAGCCCCTCGACGGCGCGCTGCTGCAGCAGCAATGGATATTCTTCGATGAGTTCGTCGCGGTGGCGGTGGCTCACCACAAAATAAAAGTATCCCTCCTCCAGCAAATGGTCCTCAATGCCGGACATCACCAGAGCCGCATAACCTTCGCTGATCTCCGGCACCACCACGCCAATTGTGTAACTCCGTTGTTGTCGAAGCGACCGTGCCAAATGGTTCGGCCGGTAATTGAGCTCGCGGGCCGCTTGCCGGATCAATTCCTGGGTGCGGAGGGGAATCGATTTAGCGCCGGGTGATCGGTTGATGACTAGAGATACGGCTGCCTGCGAAAGCCCCACGTGTTCAGCAAGCGATTTGAGGCTGACGCCTTGACCTGCCGGCTTGCGTACATGAAGATTTGTACTGACCTTGGAGCGAGGCATAGGGGTGTCGTGCTCTGCATTTTCGCACAAGGTGCCAAAGTGGAACAAGCGTTTCGTTTTCCTGACCCATCGGCTTCACCCTACACTTGCACTTGTTTGTGCTAATAAATCGGTTTACTATGCTCTCGCCAGCCTCCGCCACTCCACGGAACCTGGTCTTTCAAAGGCTCTTGCCCTAGACTGTCACGTGCTGTTTCTTTGGAGTTTCATGCTTGAGCCGACTCTCTCTTGCTGGATGAAGTCGGGGGCACAAGTCCGTCTGCTTCCATCGTGGAGCAGACGGGTTGCTGGTCAATCCAACGGGTATAGAGGAGTTTGGAAACGTGAAGTCGTTGCTGCATCGCTTCGCAGTCTTGGCTCTTGCTCTTGGATTGGCTAGCACCACTAGCACCACCTCGGCGCAAACTTCTGCCCACTCTCCAATCCCTTCCGAAAATCCTTCGCCCGCCAGCCTTTCAAATCCGGACAGTGAAAAAAAGATCGACGAACTCCTTCGCAAGATGACGCTGGAAGAGAAAGTGGGCCAGTTGGTTCAATACTCTGCCGGCCAACCTACGGGTCCGGGAACGGGGCGCACAGATTACGCTGACATGATCCAAAAAGGGGAAATCGGCGCAATCCTTAACATTGCAACCGCTCGCGAGGTCAACGCCTTTCAAAAAATAGCCGTCGAAAAATCCCGCTTGCACATTCCGCTCCTCTTTGGCCTCGACGTCATTCATGGATTC
>CAZDYZ010000923.1:0-2629 GCA_964509525.1 uncultured Acidobacteriaceae bacterium | reverse complement strand
CGGGAGGCCGTACGATTGCGTTGATCGGCAGCGTAAGGGCCTTCACGCGCGCATCCGCTGGATTGCTGAGCTGCAGCGAGGCGATCATGCCCGAACGCAACTCTCCATTCTTGTTTGGGATGGTCACCTGGACGTCGAACGTGCGCGTAGCTGGATCGGCATTGGGAGCTATGCTGGTGATCCTGCCGATCAGGGGCACCTCGGGCATCGCTTCGATGCTCAACGTTTCCGGCGCGCCCAGCTTTAAGTGTGCGAGTTCCCGATCCGACACTCCGAAAATCGCTTTCATCTCGCGCGTGTCCGCTACCGTGAACCCCGGCGTACCTGGCTCAACAAGTGAACCCACTTCGATCCGGCGGTCGATCACTACGCCTTCGATTGGCGACACCAGACTGCAATCGCCGAGGGTGAGTTGGGCATCCTTCAACGCCACCTGCGACTGTGCTAGCTGCGACTGTGTCGACTGGTAGTCTTGCTGAGCCTGCTCGTAAGTAGTCTTTGCGATAATCTGCTGCCCTAGCAGCTCAGAGTCACGGTCGAGATCGCGCTTGGTCTTATCATGAAGTGACCGCGCCGTCGTTTCCGCCGATATAGCTTGCTTGAGCTGCGCCTGGTACGCGTCAGTTTTGATCGTGGCTAGCACTTCCTGAGCCTTGACCAGATCGCCCGCCTGGAGCTCGCGTGGACGTTCATCCGCGCCGATTACCTGCGTTATCGAATTGACATAGCCGCTCACTTTGTAGGCAAGAATCACCTGCTGGTAGGGCTGAAGGCTGGCAGTATAGGAGCCGGACTGCGATGCTTTGTTCTCACTCACAGTCATAATTGTTACCGCAACCTTCCGATTGTCCGGCGAATCGCTCTGCTTGCAGCCCGCCTGGAACAAGATGCCAAGGCCTAACGAAAGAGCTGCTGCAACCCTGAAATAGTCTAAGCGACAGGCATGCAGTCTGGGCCGACCGAAACACCGGACAGACCGTGAAGCAACTGAACAGATAGCATTCACTGGGTGTAGCCCGCAGCCGTCGCGAGTTTAAGACGGCTATGACACGTTAGTATTATAGGTGCTACTGTAATACAACCATTAATTGCCATGAGTCCTCTCTTCTCGGTGCTTACGCAGAACGTCTATTTGGGCGCCGATCTTCAGAAAATATTCGAGGCAAGCTCGCTCATCGAAGCCATTGATGCAGCCAGGGAGGCTTGGTCCTGTGCGGTAACAAGTAATATTCCCGCGCGCGCCAAGAAAATCGCGGAAGAAATCGCCGCCTCCAAGCCGGATCTTGTCGCTCTGCAGGAAACGATTCAGTGGTACTGCGGAAATCCGGGCAACATGAGCCTCCAGTACGACTTCCTGGAGACGATCCTGATTTCGTTGAACGAATTAGGCGTACGTTACGTGCCCTTAGCTATCAATGGCAACATTGACCAAGCCCTGCCGGTGAACAGTAGTGGAGAGTTGGCCCGCCTCGTTGACCGTGACGCAGTTCTGTTCAGGGTCAGCCCGCCTTCAGAGGTTCAGCCTTACAACATTCAATCGAGGACCTTCTCTACCCTGCTGCCGCTCCCGACGTTGGGATCGTCACGGGTACCTCGCGGCTGGATAGCGGTGGACGCGTTCGTCGGCCACCACCGGTTCCGTCTTATCGAGAGTCATCTGGAGTCCCTTGTCGCGGAGGTGCAGGTAGCACAGGCCAAGGAGTTGATCACAGGGCCCGCGAGCGGCGAATTACCCGTCATCATTGCGGGAGACCTCAACTCAAATGCTCATCAGGATCCAGACTTGCCCAATTTCACTTCGACTTACGGCGATTTGCTTTCAGCGGGCTTTCACGATGTGTGGACGGCCGTGAACCCCGACGACCCCGGTTGTACGGCGGTCCAGGCCCCCGACTTGCGCAACCCGGCCTCGCTGCTGAACCGCAGAATTGATCTGATCCTCGCTCATGGAGAGGTAACCCCAATCGCCGCGCAACTGGTCGCTTCGACCTCGGCGGCGCGGACTGCCTCGGGCTTATGGCCGTCCGATCATGCGGGCGTGCTCGCAACCCTGCGGCTGGGTCCAGGGTAGTCTTCCTTCAAAAACACAGGCTGGGAATAGCCAAGGTCTCTTTTGGCGCCGTCGAATCCCGATTTTGTGTTCCTCGCATGAATTTCGGGTCTCTTAAGCGTCTCATCCTAAAAGCTTACTCATTAGTACTTCTAAATTGTCTATAGCCGTGTACTAATGGACGCCATTTGCACCGTCGTGACATGATTTGCTACGCTTACCTCTACGGGCTTGGGTAGAGCCTCTCTCTGCGTTCATCGAGCGAATCGGCATTCGGAGGCGATGAACTCGACTTTTAATTAGTAAAGGTGCCGACACTGACAGTCGGACTTGGGTGTCGGTACCGAGGGTGTCACGATGGCCCAGTCGGGAACCGCGACTTTTCTCTTCACTGATCTCGTCAGCTCCACCCAGCACCTGCAGGCGGTGGGGGATGAAGCCGCCCAGCATCTGTTTCATACCCATCACAAGCTGATGTCCGCCGCCGTCACCTCCAACGGGGGTCAGGAACTCGAATGGCTCGGCGACGGCCTGCTGGCGGTGTTCTCTTCGGCGGCCGACGCGGTGCGATGCGCGATC
>CAZDYZ010000922.1:0-1726 GCA_964509525.1 uncultured Acidobacteriaceae bacterium | reverse complement strand
ATCATGCGTACTGGTGGCATCCGAATGAGGCTCATAACGGGTACATAGAGGTCTTCTTAAACCTCGGATGGGTCGGGTTGGCGGTTCTTGGCGTGGTCGTGGTGACGGGCTATCGCAATGTCATCGCGGCGTTTCGGCAGGACCCTGACGCCGGCAGACTTAGGCTTGCCTATTTTGTGGTGGCATTAGTCTACAATTTCACTGAGTCCGCGATCAGGATCATGCATCCCGTCTGGATCCTTTTCCTTTTGGCGATCCTCGCGGTTCCTGGAGGGTGGGTTCAACCGAAGGCCAAGAAGAAAACTGTTGACCGTCCTGCATTCAGCCTACCGCCGCCCTGCCTGGAGGAAGTTTGAGACCTTTCAATTCGAGCGGCGAGTTCCGGCCTTCGGAACTGGAGGGGGGACTGCGTCGCCTGGCTCTCCGCAGCGCAGGTGTCACGCTGCGTTCCCAGGCCGTTGTCTTTTCTATCCAGATGATGGCCACCGTCGTTCTGGCTCGTCTTCTCACGCCGGCGGATTTTGGGTTGGTCACCATGGTCACAACGTTCAGCTTGCTGCTGATGAGCTTTGGGCAGAATGGCTACGTGGAGGCGGTTCTACAGAGGGTAAGCATTGATCACTTCCTTGCGAGCAATCTGTTTTGGATCAATGTCGTCGTAGGTCTTATTCTTACCATTGGTTTTGCCGGGGCGGGATCGCTTCTGACTAAGTTTTATCACGAGCCGCGCGTGGCGCACGTCGCCATCGGCATGTCGCTCACGATCTTTATCACCAGCACTTCAGTTCTGCACCTGGCGCTCCTTAAGCGAGCCATGGAATTTGCGACGGTTTCTGTTATTGATATCCTCGCGCGGATTCTTTCCGTATCGGTGTCGATCCTCCTCGCGTGGGCCGGATGGGGGTACTGGGCGCTGGTCGCAGGGTATGTCACCCAAGCCATGACCACGTCCCTCGCCGCCTGGTCGCAATGCCGATGGATCCCCGCCTTGCCGCGGCAAGTGCCCGGGACTGGTTCGATCGCACATTTCGCGATCAATGTCTACGGTCGGTTCAGCATAAACCATTTCGCTCGCAATACCGATAACCTTCTGGTGGGGTGGCGCTTCGGTCCCGGTCCTTTGGGTTTCTACAAGAAGGCCTACGATCTATTTGTTCTTCCCGCCAACCAGCTATTGTTGCCCGTCTCAGACGTCGTTCTTTCAACCTTGAGCCGGCTGGATCATAAATCTGCTCAATACCAGAGATATTTTCTCACTGGACTGTCAATTGTGGCTTTTGTGGGGATGGCGGTGGGCGCTGACTTGACCATCGTCGGGAAAGATCTGATTCGTCTGTTGTTGGGGGCTCGGTGGGGGGAATCGGGCCGGATTTTTACATTCTTCGGACCGGGTATCGGAATGATGCTGATCTACTATGCGCATGGCTGGATCCATCTGTCCATCGGGAGGGCGGACCGCTACTTGCGCTGGACGCTGGTGGAGGTCGCAGTTACAATCTTGCTGTTTGTTGCGGCTCTCCCGTGGGGGCCGGTCGGAATCGCGGCGACCTGGACGGCATCATTTTGTATCCTGACGGTTCCGGCGTACTGGTATGCTGGCAAGCCGATACGATTTGGTATCCTTCCTATTCTTGGAGCTCTGTGGAAATATGCTCTCGCGTCCGCGCTCGCTGGCGTTGCTTGTGCGTGGCTCGTTTCCCTAATTCATCCCTTCGCCGCGGTGCCG
>CAZDYZ010000921.1:0-3526 GCA_964509525.1 uncultured Acidobacteriaceae bacterium | reverse complement strand
GGTCATCAGGAAGATCGTGAAATACAGCGACCGTGCGCAGATCCTCTCTGGTAACGTCGGACATCGGCTACACCTTTGCCATATAACGGTGAATGAACTGCACGGCAATAGCCCCCTCGCCTACCGCCGAGGCAACCCGCTTGACGGAACCGGAACGTACGTCACCGACGACAAATACGCCCGGCACGCTCGTCTCCAGCAGAAAAGGATCGCGATCCAGATTCCAGCCGGGAGGAAGCTTGCCGTCTTTGAGCAGGTCTGGTCCCGACAGAACAAACCCGCGCTCGTCGCGGACAATGGTCCCTCCCAGCCAATCCGTCCTGGGGAGTGCACCGATATAGATGAACATTGCGGTAGCCGGTACTCGCTCGACGGTATTGGTATCGGAGCATTGGACAGAGATCTCTTCGAGATGCGTCTCTCCGTGAACTTTCACCACTTCAGCATGGGTCCACAACTGAACATTGGGCGTCTTCTCAATCTGGTCGATGAGATAGCGTGACATGGTTGCCGAGAGCGAGTCAGCCCGGACCAGCATTATCACCTTCTCGGCGTATTGCGCGAAGTTTAGCGCGGCTTGGCCTGCTGAATTGGCTCCCCCCACGACGTATACGGTTTCGCCTTTGTAGGAACTTGCCTCCTGACTTCCACTGCCGTAATACACACCCGCCCCCTGCATGCGGTCCATTCCTGGTATCTCCAACCTTCGCCATTGGACGCCGGTAGCGATGAGTGCCGCATGGCAGGAGACTTCATTTCCATCGGCGAGGGCGAGAATGCGGTAGGGGCCCTCGGTACGAAGACCGACGACCTCTTGCGGCGCGATAATCTCCACTCCAAAACGTTGCGCCTGCATCACGGCCCTCCGCGCCAGATCAGCGCCACTTAGGCCCGATGGGAATCCGAGGTAGTTTTCGATGCGTGAGCTCAGGCCGGCCTGGCCCCCAGGAGCGTCGCGGTCGATCATTACTGTCTTCAGCCCTTCGGAGGCCCCATACACCGCTGCTGCCAACCCCCCTGGGCCACCACCGACAATGGCAAGGTCATAGAACTTTATGTCGGTCCGAGTTTTCAGCCCAACTTTTTCAGCAAGCTCCGCCGGGCTCGACTGAAACATACGCGTGCCGTCAGGAAATAGCGTCAGCGGCAACCTGGCAACGTCATCGCCGAGGGAAGCGATTAGCTGCTTCACCTCGGGGTCGTGGGCGGAAAGCTCAACGTCGATCCACTGGTACGGAATGTGATTCCTCGCCAGGAAATCTCGTACCGCGTATGCTGTCGAGGACCAGCGCGTGCCCAATACCCGAATTCCTTCGTAGGGGGGACGGTAGGATGCCGTCCAGTCTTCCAGCAGATCGTCTATGACCGGATAAAGATGCTGGCTTGGCGGATCCCAGGGCTTCAAGAAAAAGTAATGAACACTCACTTCGTTGATGGCGCTGATGGCGGCGCTGGTATCGGCATAGGCGGTCAGCAGGGCACGCTTGGCGTCAGGATAGACTTTTCTGGCTTCATTCAGAAAGCCGATGCCGTCCATTTGGGGCATCCGCTGATCGGCCAGCAAGAGTGCCACTGCATGGTTGCGCCCTTTGAGTTCCCGAAGGATTCCCAAGGCGGCGTCACCTGAATTGGCGCGAAGCACCCTGTACTTCTCACCATAGCGAGCCCTGAGGTCCCGCTCTATCGCCTTCAAAACGTTTGGATCGTCATCGACAGTCAGCAGTGCGGGTTTGGCCATGCGTGCTACCCTTTCTCAGTTCCCCTAACAAGTTGCCAACTCTCTTAGATAACCAATCGAGGCTACTCGACTCTCGACTCGGAGGCGCCTGACATGAAATGAGCTTGCGGCGGGTCGGGAACCGGAAAGGGGTCGGTGCGTTCCGGCATCATCCACCAGGCTTGCGACGGCCAGCGCTGCGCAGATACCCATTATCAGTCTAAAACTAAATACAAACGATCCAACGATTGAGGACTCGATAAACGCAGCGGTCGCGGGCTCAACTCCGGCCGGCACCTTTAGCGCAGCCAGCTTGATTTCGTTTGATCGCAGTTCGCTTCGCAAACTCGCTGGCATCGCAACATTTGCCAGATTGCGATTCAGATGGTCACTGAATTGAGCGACCAGAAGGGCGCCTAAGACGGCAATCGCAAGCAGGCCCGACACCCGAGCCACCGCGTTGTTAATACCCGAAGCTGTTCCCACGCGGTCCCGATCAACCGATTCCATCACGACCGTCGTCAAAGGAGCGATGCTTACGGCCAATCCAAGTCCAAGCACCACCATAGCAGGGAAGAACGTATTCCAGTAGGCGCCACCAACGGACGGAACCGCGAACAAGAAAAATCCCAACGCCGCGATGAGGGGACCCACGATTAGTGGCAATCGTGTTCCGTATCGGTCGACCAATCCGCCAGACCACCGAGACAACAGAAACAGGAGCAAGATCAGAGGCAAGACCGCGGTTCCTGCGCCCGTTGCTGAATAGCCCTGAACCTGGATGAGATTGAGCGGAAGCAGGAAGAAAAAAATGCCGATAGCCGCGTACAGAAACAAAGTAAGCAGGTTTGCACCGCAGAAGGATCGGGACTGAAACAGATCCAGGGGCACCATCGGCGAGGTCGCCCTGGCCTCGATGAACAAGAAGCCGATCAGGCAGACTAGGCCGACGGCGATGCTTTCTGCCACTAACGGATCTTTCCAACCCAAACTCCCGGACTCAATCAACCCATACACCAGTCCGCCCAGGCTGAGGGAGGCCGCCAGAGTTCCCCACCAATCGATTCGCCCTCGCTGAGCGCTGCTGCTCTCTGGAAGACACCACAGCGAGATGACAATCACTGCCGTTGCAAAAGGCAAATTGAGGAAAAATGCCCAACGCCAGGACAAGTGTTCGATGAGCCAGCCGCCTACGACTGGGCCGACTGCGGTGGTGATCGCGGTCGATCCTGACCAAGTGCCGATAGCTCGGCCGCGCTCATTCTCGGCAAACGATGCGCTAATGAGGGCCAGGCTTCCAGGAACGAGGAAAGCCGCTCCCATGCCTTGTGCCGCACGGGCAAGGACCAGTTCGTGGCTACCGGACGAAACGCCGCAGAGCAGGGAAGCGATCCCGAATATCGCCACGCCGATGAGAAAAATCAGACGACGGCCAAACAGGTCTCCCATTGACCCGCCCAGCAGAATCAAGGCCCCAAAAGTCAGGCCGTAGGATGCAACGACCCACTGCAGCTCGACCAAGTTAGCTCCGAAACTAGACTGCAACGCTGGCAAAGCTACGTTCACTACCGTACCGTCGATGAAGGCCATACTCGACGCCTAAATAGTGGCGATCAAAACCCATCGCCCCGTTTTCTTGGAACAGGGTGAAATCGCCGTTCGCGAACCTATTACGGCCTCATCGCACGGGGGTCTCATGATCGTTGCCAGTTATGGATGCTCTTCCATCTCGCTCCGGTTCTTCTGGCGAGGGAGGAGAGTAGGGCATCAGATTCGGGAGATGGCCATCCTCGAAGAAACGCCGTCTAG
>CAZDYZ010000920.1:0-1633 GCA_964509525.1 uncultured Acidobacteriaceae bacterium | reverse complement strand
AAGGCGCTGGAGGCGTCCCTGCGCTATCGCGCGCTGGGTTGATCTTCCGCCCAGCGCAGTAAAGTCTACGCTCCACGACAGTAGTCCTCGGGTGTAAACGCTACTGGCGGAGGCGCCGGCTGCAAGGGCAGCACATGCTATTGGGAATGGCGACACCGCCGCAGTAATCGCGGCCATGTGTCCGCCCATGCTGTAGCCGGCCACAGCAAGCTTGGGATAATGGCTGCGCAGATATTCAAGCAGAGCACGCGCTTCTAGCACCATGCCCAACGTCATCAACCCGTGATCGCTTACCGTGATGAGCGATGGGCCACCCTTGGCCCGCCGCAGACCATAGAAGGGGTTTTCCATAAAGTAAAGGTCGAGTCCACGTGTGGTGAGAGAGCCGAAAACTCGCTCGCGCACGACGTAACCCTCATCACGCGAGGCTGCGAGAATGACGCAGGCAGCGCGGTTACCTGTTCGCATCCAGCTGCGCAAATGTGCCGTTCTCGCTTCGTTGGGTAGCAACGCCAGCGGCGACGCGAATGCGCCGTCAATTTGCACAATGCCACTGCGCTTCCGTGCGGGATTCCATTCGACGGAAACAGGAGAAAGTGGATTGGCGTAAGGGACCCGCCCCGAAAGCTCTGCCAGGAGAGATTCGTCACCCCACCCATTCGAGAAAAGTTTCGAGCGGCGAGACATCCAGGCAATGAACACGTCGAGGGGGTGTGCTGCCACGCCAGTATGTTTTTTTGATAAGCGGCTGGTGATCTCTTCTTGCACTAAAGGGATCCCTCTTTCAACATCCTACACACGAAATGAGAAGGAGTTTCGGAAATTCATCCGTTGTAGAACATGCAGGCGGGTGTACCGGCGCTGAAGTGAATTTTCCACGTTACACGGAACCTACCGGTGTCCGATCGGGAGGGACTGGCTTGTTTCACGATGACTCGATCGGATGCGACAGGACGGTAGATGGCATTGATGATTACTCGATACGGTATCGGATGGATGGGTGAGCGACGGATTGTTCACCGCCCCTAATTAGGCACAAGAAATCATTTGCATCCATGTCTCTTTAAGGAGACAATGTGCGGGCTTAGCCACGCTTGAATCCTTACAACGCGGAGAACCACTGGCAGAGAATCATGGAATCCTCGTCGCACGACGTTCTTCTGGTCGGAGGTGGGGGGGCGGGATTGCGTGCCGCCATTGCGGCAGCCGAGGTGAACCCGAAGCTGAGCATTGCGGTGGTGTCCAAGGTCTATCCGATGCGAAGCCACACCGTTTCCGCCGAGGGTGGCGCCGCCGGGGTCGTGAAACCTGACGACAGTCTGGACGAGCATGCCTACGACACCATCTCAGGCGGCGACTGGCTCTGCGATCAGGATGCTGTCGAGGCATTCGTCAAGGAGGCCCCTCAAGAGTTGTTGCAACTGGAACGTTGGGGTTGTCCCTGGAACCGCGAGCTTGATGGACACATCGCCGTGCGCGCCTTCGGCGGAATGAAGAAGCGGCGTACCTGGTTTGCAGCCGACAAAACAGGTTTCCATATGTTGCACACTCTCTTCCAGACTAGCCTCAAATACCGCCCGATCACACGCTACGATGAATGGTTCGTCACCAAGTTGCTGGTTGACGAGGGACG
>CAZDYZ010000919.1:0-2445 GCA_964509525.1 uncultured Acidobacteriaceae bacterium | reverse complement strand
CAAGGGCACGCTCATCGATGGCAAGGAATTTGACAGCTCCTACAAACGCGGCCAGCCGGCGACGTTCCCGGTGAATGGCGTCATCAAGGGGTGGACTGAAGCGCTGCAGCTCATGCCTGTGGGATCACAGTGGCAACTTGTCGTTCCCCCTGAGCTCGCCTATGGAGTGCGCGGCGCTGGCGTCGACATTGGACCGAACTCCACCCTCATCTTTGAAGTGGATCTGCATTCCATTCAAGCCAAAAGCCAGTAATGGATGGGTGGAAGGACGCGGGAGGCGCCGGCTAAGGCCTCCTATGTGGGGTCACCGGCGTCACACGCAATCTTTCATCCGACTCGTTTTCCGTTCCTTTGGGTACGCTCGGCACCGTCTAAACCAACACTCAACTTGCAGGTTGTGCTTCCAATAATGAGGTTGGGGTGGCGTGCGCATAATTCCTACGCCTAACTGTCCTTTGGATTCGGCTCTGGCCGCAGCAGGAGCCCGTTCCCCCAGAAAGGCTGAGGAAGATTTCGGTCCCGACGGTTTGAACACGTCGATTGGCGCTTTTGCCAAACATGCTCCGCTCTCCGGAGTTACGGGGCGGCCATCACCCCAAGGGGTTTAGACACTGTCTCAGAGGCAATCCCACTGGTTGTCGATATGAGAGAGGCCGATAAAGCTAGCTTGGAGGGACCGGCTCCCGTACTACATTGCATCGGGTATCCTGTTTTGTCATCCATGGACAACTCACCCGGGATAACAGCACCTCACCTTAAGCCGACGCGTGCTTCGCGAGTGGGGGAGCGATTGCTGTGGTTTGCGAACTTCTGGGATTCCTTGGTGTTGTTGTTGCTGATGTTGGCTACTGTCCCGACTATATGGCTATCCTCAAGCACCCTGGTCTTTGTAGGCGAGCCAAATGTTATGGAGGATTCCTGGATCCTCGATACCATCTTCAAATCGGTGCGGGGGCTGTGGCTGGGTCGAGATGTCGCCTTCACTTATGGACCATTCTACCAGTGGCTTTCCAGCCTGCCTGTGCGCTGGTACCACCTATCCCTGGGAAACGCGTATGCTACCTGGCGCGTTGTACCGCTGTATCTGGGCTTGGTCCTAGCCTTCGTTACGCTGCGTTTACTGCTGCCGGAACAGCCATCATGGAAGCGAGCTGTCTTACTTTTGCTGTTGATCGTCTTTTGGGCCCCCGCTGACTTGAGGCCTTTCATCGCGATCTTTCTGTTTGCCGCCTTTTTTCCAGGGCTGGCATTGCGTCAAGATGGAACGGCTGCAGCCTGCCGTGTTAGGTTTTGCCAGTAGCCTGTGCTGTACTGGCGCGTTCCTTTATTCCGCCGACACTGGAGTCTATGCAGTCACAGCGTTGCTGCTTTCTCTGGCCGGCATCACACTGGAAAAGCCATGGGAAAACGGAACGCTCCGTCGATTTCTCTTCGTGCTGCTCTACTTCGCCGGCACTTCGGTAGCACTGGTCGTTGCAATCAACGGCCGGATAGCAGGACCTTTTAACTTCCGGTTTTGGCAGACCTCGCTCGCGATCCTCGACGGCTATCGCTGGATTGAGCCATCGATAATGTCGAAGTCAGCCGAAATTCACTTCGTAGCAACGCTGATCTCTGCCGTTCTGATTTTCCTGCTTCGTGCTGTAACGGTTCGAGGCCTTACGTCGGCAATAACGGCTCGGACTGGATTCTTGATTGGTGCTTTCGCCTTCGCACTCGCATTAATGCAGGGCGGGTTGGTACGACCCGACGACTACCATGTTTTGATGGCCGATTTTGGAATGATTTTTTTCGTAGGCGCCATTCTCTTCGCTCTTCCCTTACGCAAGGCCGCTTCAATGCTGCTGATGCTGATTGCTGTTGCGTGCTCATGGATGCTGTCAACACCCGATTCGGCCTGGTGGCCCTCCAACATCCGTGCCCGGTACTCACTGATCGCTCAACCCTTGACTCAGTGTCCGACGGGCACGAGCAATCTGGACCGTGCCTGCTTGACAAACGGGTATAAAGATCTGTTCCAAACAACAAACATTTATTTGCAGCAGCACAGCAGTCGCCAAGACTTCCTTCTGATCTTTCCCTACCAGACCATCTTTGGGTTCACAACCAACCGCAACGTAACTGGCGGGCTCATGCAAACCTATCTCGCCGGCGGTCCTTACCTATCCAAGTTAGAAATCGACGGTCTACAGCAGGCTTCGGCTCTGGTGGGACTCTACTTTCCGGATGACCTCGACCTGGGCCAACCGATCGACGGCATATCTAGTTTCACTCGAAGTCCCGAAGTCTGGCTCTGGACCGTCAGACACTATCGCTTCGCGCAGAAGATTGCACCGGCTATCGTTGGCTTGGTGCGGGATGATAGCAGAGCCTCACGCTTGGCAGAAGAGTCGCGATCACTGAATGTAGCGACGCGAACATATCCCCTTTCGAAGCGACGTACAC
>CAZDYZ010000918.1:0-5957 GCA_964509525.1 uncultured Acidobacteriaceae bacterium | reverse complement strand
CGGGATCGTTTACGGCGGAACCGTTGGAAACGCGCTGAAATGGTTCCCCGACCATCGCGGTCTGTGCGTCGGCTTGACGGCGGGAGCCTACGGTATAGGCACGGCAACCACCATCGCCCCCATTGCCGCTATGATGAAGATTTCGGGTTATCAGCATACCTTCATCGTCTGGGGATTCGTCCAGGGAGCGGTTGTACTCGTCTGCGCCCTTTTCTTGGCACGGCCCCCGGTGGGATGGACGCCACCAAACTGGAAAGAGAAGGCGGCGAAGATCAAAGCCAAGGTGAACACCGGGGCTGTGAACATGACGCCATTGCAGATGCTGCGCCAGCCTTCCTTCTATCTGATCTATCTGATGATGACGATGCTGGCCTTTGGCGGTTTGGTGGTTACCGCGCAGCTGAATCCTATGGCTGCCACGTTCCACGTGGACAACGTGGTCGTAGCTTTCGGGATGACCGCTTTGGTACTGGCCATCACCGTCGATCGGCTGCTGAACGGCTTGACGCGTCCCTTCTGGGGATGGGTGTCAGATAACATCGGCCGGGAAAATGCCATGTTCATCTCCTTCTTGCTGGAGGCGCTGGCGGTCTACGCCCTGTTGCAACTGATCAAGTACCCCGTCTGGTTCGTGGTGATGTCCGGTCTGTGTTTCTTCGCGTGGGGAAACATTTTCTCGTTGTTCCCCTCCATCACCGGCGACTTGTACGGCAGCAAATGGGCCACCACCAACTATGGGATCGTCTACACCGCAAAAGGAGTCGCTTCGGCCTTTGCCGGACCTGGCGCCGCCTGGATGTTCGCTAAGACCGGCTCCTGGACGAAGGTATTTTGGGCGATGATTGTGTGCGATCTGGTCGCGGCATTCATGGCTTTGTTGTGGCTGAAACCGCTGGCGGCTCGCGTGGTCAGGGAATCGGACATGGGACTGCAAGTCCCTGGCCAACCTAGCACGGTACAAACTGCGGTATAGTGAGCGTAGGATTCTGCGCCGCATCGTTATTGCTTCAGCTCACCGGAGCTGCCACGGGCCCGGGGGCCGGGTTTAGCGAAGCCGCGAATGTGTGGGAGAGTGCGCTCGCTTGATACTTGAGTATCGGCACACTTGCTTCCTGGCCCACAATAAATGCAACCGAAGCAAGCGCACCGCCATCCTTTTTATACGGAGGAACCCTTATGAAAAAGCTGTGGTTTGCTCTGCTGCTTTCGAGCAGCTTCCTCCTGGCACAAAACAGTAGTCCCAGCCCCAGCCAGGGTGAGGCCCCCAAGGGACAGGTAACCGTACGGGGCTGCGTCAGCAGATTGAGTGGCGATTATGTATTGACCCAGGTAAACCCCGGCATGACTTACCAACTCCAGGGAAGTGGTAAAACAAAGGTCCGCCAATACCTGGGACAAGAAGTAGAAGTAACTGGAACGAAGCAGCCAACTCTGAGCTCAAGCTCCGACGCCATTCAGAAAATGGGTTCTGCAGCCCCCGTAACAATAATCGTCACCTCCATCAAGACCATCAACAAGGAATGCCGCTATTGAGGCCCACATAACGTCGAACGACCCGCCCTGGTCGCACCTGTAACTTCGCTGATCTCCCCAAACGCGACGGGAAGGGGGGAATTTTGAGCTTTCGCTGCAGCAGAGAAAGCCGCACCAGGCCCCAACCGCTGGAAAGTGTGCACGTAGGCTCGGAGGAAGTCCCTGCCAGGGAGTGGTACTTGAGCGTCACATCACCCCAAAGTAGGGCAGCGTAGTCGGCCATAACCCATCGGACCTTGGACAACCGAAAGGTTTAACAGCCGACATCCCCATCTCTCAGGTATGGGTAGGTTGCACATTATCTAAATTAAATTAGCCGTCATCAGAGAGGGGTGGAGCGATGCATACCCTCTCGTCTTCCAATAGCTCCCAGCTACACGTCGCTTTGGATTCACTTCAACACGATGGTAACTTACAATCGTGAGCTGGCGTCGGTACTCCGCTGATAGGCACCGCACCCGAATTAGATTCCCTGTGTTTCTTTTTTGGAGGAATTATGCGACATTGCTTTGTCTTATCTTGCCTTGCCGGGCTGAC
Source organism: uncultured Acidobacteriaceae bacterium (assembly GCA_964509525.1). Classification (GTDB taxonomy): domain Bacteria; phylum Acidobacteriota; class Terriglobia; order Terriglobales; family Acidobacteriaceae; genus Bog-257. The sequence continues at coordinate 3,887 of CAZDYZ010000918.1, read as the reverse complement.
CGCCCTGGCGCTTGCCCAAGACGCTGCACTGCCGCCTAAGGCCGCCGGGGGTCAGCAATCCAGCAGTACCTCTGCCGAGTCTGCTCTGAAGGATATGTTTGAAGCAAAAGTAAGACTCGAATGGGAGGCTCTGAAGAACAAGGACAGGAAGGCATATGCCGATTTGTTAGCAGACGACTTCCAAGGCGTCGAAGTCGATGGCAGAGGCGAGAGAAATAAAATTCAAGTCTTAAACGAACTGGCAGACGAGAATGTCTACAACTATACGCTTTGGGGGTTTAAGCTCATCCCGCTCCCGCCGGATGCCGCCATGGTAATCTACGAAGTCACCATGCAGTTCCCGCCCAAATCGCAAGTACGTTATTCAAGGGTATATATCACCGAACTCTGGGTGAAGCGTGCCGGAGAATGGAAGCAGCTCCACTATCAGGAAACTCACGTCAAATAACTTCCCTTTGCTCTCAGACCTGCCGTCAACGACCACAACGTGCTCGCCTTGCATCTCCGCGAGGAAAACTGGGATTGGTTCTGTCGCGTTCGGGCAGCTTTCTCCTGGCAGAATAGTGTGATCGCGCCTTTAGACTAGAAACACAAGACGCAGCTGAAAAAACAACGCGAAGGAGGATAACTCCCAGTTGCAGAGCGCAGCTACGACGCATCGGTCACAATTCGCCCACCCGCGCTGACTGAGCTTAGCGATCGTTTCAGATCGATACTCTTGCAACACAATGCGATTTGCACCAATCAGCAACGATGAGCAGGATCTTAGCCACAATCCGGGGGCATGGCCTGGATCGCCGACTCGGAGTTGCATGGAGGTTTCTTTTTGGCGGGCACCATCAATGACGGCCGACTGTAGCGCAGAATCCACAATCCTTGGTTGTTGGTGAGATAGATCAGGTTATGCCCGCCGTCGGGAAGCAGACTGGTAACCCCGGTAAATTCCTGAAGAGTCTTCGGGTCGCGCGGGTCGCTCATATCCAGCACTCGCACCGTTTCCGCGGGACGGTTGCTGCTGGCGAGAGTGCTCGTTTTCCTCTCCGGCGTTGCAGCGATGGCCACGTCGGGGCTGAGCATCTCTAGGCTGCCCGCGGTGGCTTGGCTTGCCTCGGCCGTTCGCTTCAACAGGTTCGGCATCTCCGGCTTGGTCACGTCCACAATCATGAAGCCCTGCCTGGAGGCCTGCTGCACGTAGAGGTAGTTCTTGCCGCTCTCCTTTTGCAGCAACATTTGATTCCCTGTCGGTTGCGGAAGCGGCAGGTGTGCAATCACGGTCGCAGGTACCTCCGACGGCCTCTGAAGAGGTTGCTCCTGAGCAGATGCTGGCGCGATAAGAACTACGAAGAACGCCAGAGCTGCAATTCCACTAGCTACGACACCACATCGAATGTTTTGCATAAGTCACCAACTCCAGGTCTGGTGCTAGCGCGTCAAACCGTAGGCACCCATTTTTGTCAGCGCGGTTAGAATAACCCGTTCTCCCCACTGTACCCAGTTGCGCATCTGGGCTCATTGCTCCGCAAAGACCCCGACACAGCCGTTACTGCTCTGCGTCGTGCATATCCCACCTGCTTGCATAGGCACAAACGCGTGGTTAGTGCTGGGGTCCACCGCGATGCTGTGCGAGTTCGTGTTGGTCGGAACGTTCTGTAGCCAGAGGTTTGTGCCAGCGTCGATCACGCCCATGACCGGCCCGTTAGGCATGTCTCTCGCTGCCAGGTAATACCTGTTGTCGCCCGGGTTGTACCATATCTCGTCCACGCCGCCAACATTGGTAATGGTGGCGTTGATGTTACCGGAACTTCCATCAATCACGTATTCGTTAGGAGGGAATGCCTCACCATCATGATCAGCGCAACCCACCAGGAAGTTGTTACCCGGGCCCTGAACGACGCTGGTTGCCATACAGTTCGGCGCCAAAAAGCTGTTGACGACTATGGGCCCATTCGGGTTTCCAAGCCGGGGATCGATTTCATCGACGCTTCCAATGTTCGTGATGGCGATAGAGTTGGGATTGGTCAGCAGCAAGTGACCGGTGTTAGGATTCCAGGCCATCCCTCCCAGACCAGCCGGTGATATGGCGCCGGTGCAAGTGCTGCCCGGAGTAGACTGATTACAAAAAGTCCCCAGCGTTGCGTCGACTATAGGCCCGTGATGACACGGGATGGTGTACTGCACGCCGCCGGGAGTTATGCCCACCCCGGGAATGCCCGAGGCTAATGATCCGGAAACCCCTCCAAATGTCTCGGGATTGGACGGATCAGGACACGGGAACGTACCGCCGACCGTGTCGACTGGAACACCTGCATTAAGTCCTAACCCCCCGGACGCCGTACCTCCTGCGCCGTCGTAGTAGATTTGCCCAATAATGCAGCTGGGCGGGTTGAAAGACGCACCTGGAGCTGGAGCCACGGGCCCCGACAAGGCTCCTTGCCCCGGATAGGGACTGGGCAGGGGCGGGGCGGGGAACGGACCGTACGGGGTAGCGTTATCTATCGGCAAGCAATGCTGCTGCGCCAGTGTTCCCGTCTTGCTCACGATGTGCGAAACATCGATTAATGTAACGAACGGCAACCCCGGATCGCCGTCGATGACTGCGAGAATCTGGTGCACAGGGTCGTAGGCCATTTCGTCAGCCCGGTCGTCTCCACAATCGGCGCTGGAGCCTGCTAATCCATTCCAGGAAGCGATGCAGGGAGCTATGCCAGAGGGTCCTTCCCAATCGGCTGCAACGCCGGTGGGGATGGTAGCTAGTACGGCGGGAGGGGTAGGCGGAGTCGTGTTCAAGTTCATGGTGCTCAGATCGAAAACCACGACACTAGAGGTGCCATTCCCGGTAAACAGGACCTGACCGTCTGGAGTCACCACTTCGCCATCGGGTCCCGACATCGGGTTCACGCCGTTGGCCCGTGAAGCGCAGCATTGCGCGCCCGGGAACCCCCCAAAATTCCCGTTGGCCCCGAAGCCTGAAGAAAGGTGAAAGGGCGCATTCCTGCACCCGAACCGGGTGAAATTGCCAAACACCGAGACGATGGGCGGGATGCTGGGATCGCACGGGCTGGCCTGGTTCCCTGCTCCAGTGACCGAGTTGGAACCCTGGATGGCATTCACCGCGACATTGCTGTTTGTGTCGATCACCACCACAGCCAGGCCAATGCGATCCGAGATGTAGTCCAGATGCGTGGTAGGGCTGATCCAGCTGATGTCGAATGAGTTGAAAGGCCCGCCTGGCTCGCCGGTGGGATTATGCTCCGGCACCGGAATGTTAACGATGTCAGCGTAACCGCCAGTGGTGGGTGTACCGCATGTAGGGCAGTTCGGTACCCCTCCGCAGCCGCTCTCGATCACAAACAAAGCCGCGACAAGAACAGTAAGCAGAATTCTCGATCTCATCGTATCTCCTCTTACGATTTTCCCTTTAGAGCAGGCTGCACCCAGCCCTGTCGTTAAACCAAATCTTTTATCCGCACAGTCGCGATGAAGACGTATGCGGACCTTTAGAAGCGGTACTGCAGCTCCTGCAGGAAGACAACTACATTCTGCGGCAATTGCCCCGTGACACTAGGCTGCTTTAGCTGATCGATGTTGATGTTGAACTGATACTTTACCCAGTAGTTCAGGTACCAGTTGAAGCCAACTGTGATCTGATCGGTGTTATAGCTGTACGTTGGGACAAACCCCGGCGTGTAATAATTCAGGTAGTTGGCGCCGGGCGCGATCGCTTGAATACCGGAGTATCGGAGAGCCAGTCCCCAAGCGCCCCACCCCCGTCCCCCGCTACCCTCGGGTGTGCCCGGACCAAATAATGGATGCTTCACGCGGGGAGTGCCGTTTTCGGGTTGTTTTTCGCCCGTCAGCAAGAAAGTCGTGCTGACATTCGAAGCCTT
>CAZDYZ010000917.1:0-1771 GCA_964509525.1 uncultured Acidobacteriaceae bacterium | reverse complement strand
ACTCTACCACTGAGTTACTCCCGCTCAGTAGTGTAGGCAAGCAAAGTCTAACACCGCCACAAATCGCATCGCAATCAGATGTTGCTGCTCTTGAATCCTTTCGACTCCCTGCTCGAGAATGCCATTACGACTTGATGAGGTTACTCCTGATGCTGAAACGTTACGGCGTCCTCGCACTGCTTGCTACTGCGCTCATTGGCCAGGATGCCCCAACCCGGGCCCCGGCTTTACCCAACTTTGATGGCAAGAGCTGGTGGGAGTATGTGAAGGTGCTGGCCGCGGACGACATGGAAGGCCGTGAAACCGGCAGCGAAGGCCTGCGCAAAGCTGCTGCTTACATCGTCGAACAACTCAAGAACGACGGTCTGCAGCCCGCTGGCAGTAACGGGTTTTATCAGCCGGTGAAGCTTGTCAGCCGCCAAATTGATGAATCCGGCTCCAGCCTCGCGCTGGTTCGTAATGGCAAAGAGGAACCGCTGGTGCTCGGCGAGGATGCGATGTTCAGCACGCGCGTCGATCTCGCGCCTGAAGTTGATGCGCAGTTGGTATTCGTGGGCTACGGTATCCGTGTGCCTGAGAAGGATTATGACGATTTTGCCGGCCTTGACCTGAAGGGCAAAGTGGCGGTGATGATCTCGGGCTCCCCGGCGCAGATACCGGCGACCCTGGCCTCGCATTACCAGTCAACGTCAGAGCGGGCAAGGGCCTTGCGACGGGCTGGTGCGGTTGGAATGATCTCGATTCCGAACCCAGCCTCGATGGATATTCCCTGGAGCCGCATGACGCTGGCGCGTGGACGTCCTAGCATGGCCCTGGCTGATCCGGCACTCAACGAGTTCAAAGGGATCAAGCTGCTGGTGATCTTCAATCCCGCGGATGCAGATAAGCTGTTCGAAGGATCGCCGTACAAATTTCAGCAGCTCGCCGGTCTTGCGAAAGAGCGGCAGGATCTGCCCCGCTTCACCCTGACCACCAGCATCAAAGCTAGGGCCAAAATAAACCAGCAAGACGTCGAATCCGACAACATTGTTGCCAAGCTACCCGGCACCGACCCCAAACTGAAGGACGAGTACGTGGTGCTTTCCGCTCACATGGACCATCTCGGTATTGGTGAGCCAATCAATGGCGATCGCATATACAACGGCGCCATGGACAATGCATCGGGAACGGCTTTGGTGCTTGACGTAGCACACTCACTACAGCATTCCCAAGCCAAGCTGAAACGCTCTGTGCTGCTGGTGTTTGTGACCGCGGAAGAGAAAGGCCTGCTTGGATCGAAATACTTCGCCGCCCATCCGACAGTGCCGAAAAGCTCGATCGTTGCCGATATTAACACTGACATGTTTCTGCCGATCTTTCCGCTTAAACTGTTGACCGTCTATGGACTGGATGAATCCAGCCTCGGCAGCATGGTACGGGAAGTCGCACAGCTGCAGGGAGTACTGGTACAACCTGATCCCGAGCCCCTGCGCAACGTGTTCATCCGCAGCGATCAATACAGTTTCGTCCAGCAGGGAATTCCATCGTTAGCCATGAGCGTAGGCTTCAAGCCCGGGTCGCCGGAAGCGGCCACGCACAAAAACTGGCTCACCGAGCGCTATCACGCACCTTCCGATGACATAAATCAGCCGGTCGATCTCGCGGCGGCAGGCAAGTTCGAGGATATCGTGCAAGGCTTGGCAGCGAAGGTAGCTGATGAACCACAGCGTCCACAGTGGAACAACGACAGCTTTTTCCGACGCTTTGTGGTGGTAAGCGGGGCAGGACGCTA
>CAZDYZ010000916.1:0-2100 GCA_964509525.1 uncultured Acidobacteriaceae bacterium | reverse complement strand
TATGCCGAACGCTGACAGCATCCTCAATATTCTTTAGTTTCTCCAAGGATGACTGAAAGGGTTTGTCAACCTCGGATGATCTTAACTCGTCCCGGCAAAGACTCATGCGGAAGATCAAACGTGTAGTCAGTGGCGCACTGTTCCTGTTGTGCTTCACAGCGATTGCTACTTCACAGACGGCGCCCACTCCAGCCCGTAACGCAGCTCTGAATGCAAGTGTCGAGCAGCGCGTCGACTCAATGCTGAGCCGCATGACCCTGGAACAGAAGATCGACCTGATTGGAGGCGTGGACGACTTTTATATTCGTGGCTACGAGCATCTCGGGTGGCCGCGTCTGCGGATGGCTGACGGTCCGGTTGGCGTACGTAATTATGGCCCGTCCACCGCGTATCCTGGCGGCATCGCACTGGCAGCGGCTTGGGATCCGGCGCTTGCTCGGAAGGTCGGCGAAGGTCTGGGACGTGATGCTCGCGCCAAAGGCGTGCACTTTCTGCTTGGTCCCGGTGTGAATATCTATCGCGCGCCAATGAACGGGAGAAACTTCGAATACTTCGGCGAGGATCCGTATCTCGCCTCACGGATCGCGGTGGAATATATCCAAGGTGTGCAAAGTCAGGGAGTCATCGCCACCATCAAACATTACGCTGACAACAACTCGGAGTATGCTCGCCACGATGCCAATGCGCAAGTGGCTGAACGTACTCAGAGAGAAATCTACTTTCCAGTATTCGAAGCCGCCGTGAAAGAGGCGCATGTCGGCGCCATCATGGATTCCTACAACCTCATCAATGGCGAGCACGCTACGCAAAACAGTTTCCTGAACAATCAAGTTGCCAAAAAAGAGTGGGCTTTCTCCGGCGTCATCATGTCCGATTGGGGAGCTACCTACGACGGCGTTGCTGCTGCCAATGGGGGACTCGATCTCGAAATGCCCTCGGGCAAGTTCATGAATCGCGAGACGCTATTGCCGGCAATGAAGCAGGGCAAGGTTTCGGAGGCGACCATCGATGACAAGGTACGACGCATTCTGCGTACCGCGATTGAGTTCGGTTTTCTCGACCGTGACCAAGCCAAGCTCGACGTTCCGCGCTTCAACCAGGAAAACCGGCAGGTCGCTCTGCAAGGCGCACGTGAAAGCATTGTGCTGTTGAAGAATCAGGGGGCGCTCCTCCCGCTGAATAAGGAAGTGCTCCGGACGATCGCGGTGTTTGGTCCGGATGCTTATCCGGCGGTACCGGTAGGCGGTGGCAGCGCGCAGGTCGTGCCTTTTTATGCCGTTAGCTATCTCGAAGGCATCGCCAACTACCTTGGCACTGAAGTAAACGTACTCTATAACCCTGGCATTCCGAGTGCCGCGGAAGTTTCCGAGGAGACACATTGGGTAACAGCCGAAAGGAATGGAGAGCCTGGATTGAGGGCGGAGTACTTCGACACTCCTGATCTCTCGGGCAAGCCGACGCTCTTGATGCTTGAAAAAGTCGCACACAGCTACGGCCAACCTGCATCTGATTCCGACGCCAGCAGCCACTCGATTCGCTGGTCTGGTTTTTATATTCCTCCAAAATCAGGAGCCTATCGCTAGATTACGGCTTCGCGCGATGGCCACGGCTACAAACTTTACATTAACGATCAGCTGTTAATGACACAGCCCACGCGCGAGGGGCAGGTAACACTGGCGAAAGACATGCAACTTGAGGCCGGCAAACCGTACAAGGTCCGCTTCGAGAACTTTGAGATACAAGGATGGTTGGGCAACTCGGCCGACTTGGGCGTAATCGCGGTGAGCGATATCGTGTCGCCGGCGGCCAAAAGGATGGCCGTCATGGTCGATGCCGCCATCGTGTTCGCGGGCTATGATCCGGAGTCCGAGGGGGAGGGCACCGATCGTACCTTTGCGCTTCCGCCCAACCAGGACGATTTGATCCTGGCAATCGCCGCTGCCAGCAAGAAGACCATTGTCGTGCTGACCGCAGGTGGCAGCGTCGACATGACACGCTGGATCGACCAGGTTCCAGCGCTACTGCAAGGCTGGTACCTCGGACAGGAGGCGGGCGCGGTCATGGCTGAGGGGCCAGCGTGCGCCGCCCTTCTCAGGCTGC
>CAZDYZ010000915.1:0-3006 GCA_964509525.1 uncultured Acidobacteriaceae bacterium | reverse complement strand
GAAGACATCAATCCGAAGGCGCCGACTCACGTGCTCATCATTCCCAAGCGGCACATAGTTGGATTGAAGGAAGCCGTGCCAGAAGATGCCGAGATCCTGGGCTACTGCCAGCTCATGGCAGCGAAGATCGGCCGCGAGCGGGGTATCGAGGAGGGATACCGCACCGTGTACAACGTAGGCCCACGCTCAGGACAATCGGTGTTCCATCTGCATCTCCACCTACTTGGCGGCCGCGACTTGGCTTGGCCTCCTGGGTAGAAAATCTGAGCTTTTATCAAGGTACGCGGTGCAACGATTTTGTGAGCCAGCAAATCGAACCCGCCGCGTAGCGGCGCCACGGATGCTCCAAGCCCTTAGCCTAGCTCGCCACCACCTGATACGGCCGCATCATTTCGTTGTCCTCGTGCTCCAGGATATGGCAGTGCCAAACGTAGCGCCCGGTAAAGCCTTGAAAGGGAACGATAATGCGCGTGACCATCTTCGGGTCGGCGCGCACGGTGTCTTTCCATCCGGCTTCGTTAGGGGCGGGCGGCTCGGGAGGACCAAGAAACCTCAGTTCATTCTTGGTCTGATAGGTCCAGGGTTCGTAGTGACGCCGATCGAGAATCTGGAACCGCACCATATGCAGATGGATGGGGTGGGAGTCATCGGTCGGATTGATGAAACTCCAGATTTCGGTTGTGTTCAGAACAGGCTTCTCCGTAATCGGCTGATGCCAATAAGCGCCGTTTAGCAGCAGCAAGATGGGCTCGGCGACCAGATTAGTGTATTCGTCGAGAGTAAACACTCGCGTCTTAACCGCGCGCGACTCGGGAATCCTTGGTACGGACCGCAAATCCCGGGGTAGGGAACTGTCGTCCTGAACTTGCTGCGCCGAGACACGACACTGCATCACGATAAAGGTATCGTTCTCAAGGGTGATTTGCTCACCGCGACTATGAGAGAAATCTACGATGAGATCGGCCCGTTCGCCGGGAGCAATCTGCAAGGCCTTAAGTGAGACCGGAGCGGAAAGCAGTCCTTGATCGGTGCCAATCTGATGGAACTCGAGTCCGTTCTGAAACGCGAGATGATAGAAGCGGCCGTTCGAGGCGTTGAGCACCCGCAAACGATATTTGCGCGGCTCGACCTCCAAGTAAGGAAACAGCTTCCCGTTTACCAAAATGGCGTTGCCGAAGACTTCTGGAACCCATGGAGCGTCAGGCTTGTCGGAGACCGGATAATAGAGCTGACCATCCGGAGAGAGAAGGCGGTCGAAGAGGACCAGAGGGACTTCATATTTCCGGCTGGGTAGATTAAGTGCATCTTCAGCCGCGTCACGGACGAAGAACGAACCGAACAACCCTGCATAAATGTTCAGGCGATTGATGCCCATGGCATGATCGTGATACCAGAGCATTGCCGCATCCTGCTGGTTGGGATAGTGATAAAGAACCGACTTGCCCGGCGCGATCCAGTCTTCCGGATAGCCATCGCTTTGCGGTGGCGTTCTTGCTCCGTGCAGGTGCGTAACGGTCCTTACTTGTGGTTTGTCTCGCTCGGCTCCGTGAAGTCGGTGATCGATGGGCAGGAAGTGCTGCTGCGGCAATTGGTTCGCCCATTCAACCAGCAAGCCATCCCCGCTGCGCGTCTCAATCGTAGGCCCCGGAACCGCAGGACCGAAGGACCAACACCGGGTCGGCTTCAGGTCGCGGTGGACCTTCATTACTGCAGCTTGCGCTGCAAGGCGGTAGCAGGGCAACTTGAGCTTTGGGGAGGAAGGCAAGGGGCGCATTTCCAGCGGCTTCGCGATTGCCGGCACAGGCAGCGGGTCCACGAAGGTCGCCAGGCTGTCTACGTTGAGCGTGTTCGCCGGTGCACTCAGGCCATGGGTCATTGTCGAAAGAGGACCTAGCCCACTCAACAGTATGTCCCCGGCCAGCACAGAGGATTTGGTTAGGAATTCTCGACGTGAGGTCACCAGTTCACCTTGGGTTTACAGCAGAGACACAAAACGGCAAGCGGACGCAAACACCGCTGCTGCCTCCGTTGCCGTTACCGAAGTTGTTATCTGCCGCTACCGCCGGATCGACTATAGTTAACGGCAGCCTGTCTCGGCGACCACCCCCATGCTGTCACTCAGCAGCACATAGCGGAAGCAAGTAACTGGTCGATTGCCAAGCATCGTCGCGATCGAGTTGGCGAGTTCATCGAACGATCCCCCTCCAATCCGCTGGCTGTGCAGCCAGTTGTCCTCAATGAAGCGAATAATCGAGGTCTGGTCGGTCATGGTGTGATCCACGTAGTTCTGCTGTGCGTAAGGCGAGATGATCAGCATCGGTAGTCGCGGCCCGTAGCCACAGCGTCCCTGGGCATGAGGAGCGCTAATTCCGGTTAGCAGAGGAGCAACAGTACCGCAATAACCCGGCGCGGTGAGGCCGTCGGCACTGCTCTGCGAGGTATTCAAAATCTGCCCAAGCTGATGGTCATACCAGCCGTCGGAGTCATCGTAGTTAATAACAACCGCCGTGCTTCTCCAACTCGGCAAGCCCATCAGAAAGTTGATGGTGTCTACAATGAACTTCTGTTCGTCGATCGGATCAGAATACCCCGCATGGCCATCCTGATAGCCAGGCGCCTTTAGGAAGTTGACTGCCGGGAAGTTACCGGCCCTCACTGCGTCGAAGAAATCGTGGATGTCGTATTGGTGATTGCCGGGGTCACCGGGTTGGCCGACGGTCAGGGGCGAGGTCGGACGCGTATGTTGCCAATTGGCTGTAGACGGGTAGTACTGGAATGGCTGGTGATGCGGAATGTAATCTTTCTTGGTCACACCGGTGATCTGAGAGGTCGTCGATCGATTACAACCTGTTGTGCCATTCTGATTTGTGATCGTTAGGTCAAAGCCACCTTCGAAGAAACCCCAGCTGATACCGTCCGCGTTCAGCAAGTCGCCAATGTTCTTGCCGCCCATCTGAAATACTTCGCCGGTAGAAGTGGAACACATGTCGTTCATCGGATCGGCGT
>CAZDYZ010000914.1:0-2250 GCA_964509525.1 uncultured Acidobacteriaceae bacterium | reverse complement strand
GGGCTACCCGGCACGACACGCTCAATCACAGCGCCATGGAGGTCGTTTGGCGCCTGTAGTTGTTCGCGTAGGTCGGGGGTGATGTCGGCGATTCCCAGCCCCCAGCGCGGCTTATCGTCGTTGTCAGGAGTATTGAGTTTTGCCTCACGATCACCGCTTCCCATCTCTTTCAGAGTGACAGGCACCGAGATGTTCTTCCCATCGCGCATGACCTGCAAGACGATTTTCGTTCCGGGGTGCTTCTGCCCAATTTCCATCTGCAGTTGCCCGGCGTCGCTGACCTTCTTACCGTCCACATCCATGATCACATCGCCCACACGCAAGCCTGCATTTGCGCCGGCAGAATCCGGCTGTACCTGGGTGACAACGGCACCGCTGTTGTCCTTTACCTCAAAGAATTTCGCATTTTCGGGTGTGACGTCTGTGATACCAACGCCAATGTAGGCATGGCTCATCTTGCCATAGCGGATCAGCGAGTCAGCAACGGGTTGCACGATCTGCGTCGGGATGGCAAATCCCATTCCTGAGAACGAACCCGAGGGGGAGATCAGGAAGGTATTGATTCCTACTACCTCGCCGTGTGCGTTCACCAACGGCCCTCCGGAATTGCCGGGATTGATCGCAGCGTCAGTCTGGATGAACTGTCCTGGCTTGCGTGGATCGTCAGCGTACGGATTCGGCCGGTTCAACGCGCTCACAATGCCACGCGTGACCGTGAAGCGGAACCCAAACGGGTTGCCAAAGGCAAGTACCGTCTGTCCAGGGCGTAGAGAGGCGGAGTCTCCCATCGGGAGATTGGGGAGGTTCGTGCCGTCCACCTTGATAACCGCGAGATCGGTCAGAGGATCGGCCCCCACCAGTTTCGCCGCAAGAATGCGGCGATCGCTCAGCGTGACCTTGATGTCGGTCGCCCCTTCAACCACGTGATTGTTGGTGACGATGTAGCCTTCAGGGGAGATAATGACACCGCTGCCGATGCCATGAGCGATCTGAGGCTCAGGCTGCATGTTGTGGCCAAACTGCTGGCCGAAGAACCGCCGCATCTCTTCCGGCATTCCTTCTGCCCCTGCCTGAGACTTAACACGAGAGGTTACGGCGACGTTCACGATGGCTGGCGTCACACGGGCAGCGACGGTTTCCATCGCCTGGTCAAGCGAAAGCAATGCACCGATTTTGCTGTCATCGAGCGGTGGGGCATTGGATGAAACTGCCGCAGCTCGCACCGGTCCGAATGAGGTGTAGGTAACGATGGAAGCCGCCAGGGCAAGCGCTAAGGCAACGGCTGCGCACTGTTTGCCGCAAGCTTCCCATCCGCGGATAATCCGAGCTTTCATGTTCTTCTGTTTCTCCTAGAAATTTTGGGTCTTGCCTCCACAGGACACACTTGTACTCTCCAAGCCAAAACGCCTCTTCCAGCTTCCTGCTAGCGCTGCTTGTTGTGACCAGCCATCATCCGGTTGAAGGGCAATGTGTCTGACTTCTCCGGCGGCGATTACCTGACTGCAGAGGTACGACATGCCATTTGACGAACTATCCTTGGAAAAGTAAGCAAACCACTTGAGTGCCAACAGTGAGATGAGTCGGCTACCTGTAAAGCAAAAAGGCCAGTTCGCGTGTCTGTCGAGTTCTATCGTCAGCCCTTAGTACACAATAGCGCCAATTGACTCAGAACCAAAAAAAGCACCGGAAGACCCGGTGCTTAACAGGATGCTGCCTTCACGCGTCAGGCTTTCTTCCCCGTAAACAACCTGACGATCAACGTCAAGATCACAGCTCCGATCACGGCGACGATGATGGTGTAGATCATCCCGCCTTGTCCGGCCAGACCGATGCTTCGCATGAGGAAGCCCCCGATCAGCGCACCGATAATGCCGACGACAATGTCCATCAGCGCGCCATAGCCGGAACCCTTCATAAGTTTCCCCGTGATCCAGCCAGCGATCAATCCGACAATGATCCACCACAGCAATGCAAACATATTTCCTCCGCTGACTTAAGCTTCCCTGGGATTCCGAATGGGATGCAGCCGCAACCAGAAGTAATTTGGTCGCAGCAACACCCACGGGATTGTAATACACATCCCGCAGCGCAGTTCAAAACTCCCTCCCCCTGCTGGAAGACCCTTCAGTCCATCGGGTAGGTGCCAAACCCAAAACTCGAAAGATCGGCCTCCGGCGTTAGGCGAGGCTTCGACATTCTCCTCTGTTCCTGCTCCGTCAGGAAATAGCAGAAACAGTTCGGAAAAGCGTC
>CAZDYZ010000913.1:0-1792 GCA_964509525.1 uncultured Acidobacteriaceae bacterium | reverse complement strand
ATGATGGAGGTGGTCTCGACCAGCAACGGCGGAAAGACCATCACTTTCGACATCCCGCTCACTTATCCATTTCACACTTCTGCGACATGCTCAGGATGCGCCGCATCGTTAACGGTGTACTCGGGCGGCCAACCGCTGCACGGCGCGGGGATAGAGAACCTTTTCATCTGGGGCGGTAGCGACGGCAACATCAACATATCAGAGTGCGCATATTGCTGGGTGAAGAACGTCGAATCGGCGTGGGCAAGCGGCCCGGGTGCCATAATGCTGACGCGCACGTTCCGCAACGTCGTGCGCGATTCCTTCATCCACGAGACGGATGACCCGTACCCGGGCGGCGGCGGATACCTGTTTTCGATCAACACCGGAGCCTCCGAGAACCTCGTCGAAAACAACATCATGTGGTACGGCAACAAAGAGGACGTGATGCCAGTGTCAGGCGGCGGCAACGTCTTGGCCTACAACTACATGGATGATGCTTTCGGGGATACCTACCCCGACGCGGCGGAGGCCGGCATGAATGCCGGCCACAGGCTAGCGGGACATTTGGAATTGCTGGAAGGCAACTACAGCCAGAGCTTCAAAGGTGACGACTACTGGGGCGGCTCCCCCTATATCACGGCGTTCCGCAATCAGTTCTCTCAGCATCGCGCGGCGCGCGCTCCGTTGAACTCTTACGTTTATACGGGAGGCGGCTGCACCGCCAAGTACGGAGATTATGACGGGGGTTCACGTGCTGCCGTGGATCTTCAGGCCGGCAGCTATCACAACGCTTTCGTCGGCAACGTCCTCGGCACGAGCGGTCAGGTTCTTTTGTCCGGCGATGGCTGCATAGGGGCGCAGGGCGCATTTTTGGCGCAGACCTGGACCACGGCGCAATACGCCGTCGCAAGCGCCGCCAACGACGTGTCGTCGTGGCAGATCGGTTTCGAGCAGAAGGATACCGGCAACACATGGGTCGACACCACGATCAACACGATCACGCGAACGGCCAATTGGGAGTGGTGCTGCAGCAGTCCTTCGACGACCGGAACAGAGCGTTGCTATGACCTCAATGGCGGGACGGGTAGCACGACCGATCAGGGCTGTTCCGGCGTCGCAGTTCCAGATTCATTCTACCTGAATGCACCGCCCGCTTTTTTCGGCAGCCATGCCTGGCCGTGGGTCGATCCTACGACGGGCACGACCTATACGCTTCCCGCGATGTACTGCTTCCAGCAAAATAAAATGCCAACGTGCCTGAGCCCTTAGGCGCAAGCGCCACACCGGGAGTGGACTCCCGGAGCGAGGACGGGTTGTCGCTGCGTCGCTGACCGACTCCGCAGCGAATAATCGGCAGGCCTGGCCGCCGGCACGGGCAACTCGCACCTGGCTATCGCTCTTTTGCGCAAGCGCTGGAATCGCGTGGGGCGAACCTCTTCTTCCAGCTCATCAACGCACTCTACGAGACTGCATCACACGCGATCGTGATTGCTGTTGAAAGAATCGTTGCACTACCAAGGCAACAGGCAGCGCTAACGCGGTGAAAATGTGCCGCGCCGGGTCGATGGGCTCGACCGTAGCGCGCTTCCAGTGCGGACGGCATGAGACCTCGAGGGCGCCGGGGGAAGATCACTTGTCTGACCCGATCGCTTATGGCACCTGAGCTGGTTTACCATCCGCGTTCTGAGCCCTCTGTGGCTAGATGGCGCTCCGCCGCGAGGGGCGGTCGTCGGGGGGCATTGGCGGCAACTCTTGTCTGGAAGCGTATAAACGGATGATCTCGTTAGCACAGTCAGGATACAGGACCGAA
>CAZDYZ010000912.1:0-4600 GCA_964509525.1 uncultured Acidobacteriaceae bacterium | reverse complement strand
CACGTTTCGGTGGCGTCTCAGCGATCTACAATGTGATCGACTCGCGGCAGAGCGATCCGCAAGACACGGTTGTCGAGGCCATCCGGCTGCTCGGCTACACAGAACAGGCGGCGCACTACACCCATTTTTCCTACGAGATGGTAGCGCTCACGCCACGTTGCGCCAGAGAACTCGGCTATGAGGTAGGAGCGGAGGACTGCAGCAAGTCGTACATCGAGGTCTCGGGGCGCAAGGGCTTTGGGGTGAAGGCAGACGACCTGCTTGACGCGCTAATCGCGGCTGCAAGACGAGAAGTGGACAACCGACATCCCGATCGGGACGAACAGGAGCGAATGCGCATCAGCCAGCAGATCGCTATCGGGGCTTTGCGTTATTTCATGCTGAAGTTCACCAAGCAGTCGGTTATCGCCTTCGACTTCCATGAGGCCCTGGCCTTCGAGGGCGAGACCGGACCGTACGTGCAGTATGCGGTGGTACGAGCAACAAATATCTTTCGCAAAGCCGGTGTTGCTCCCGAGCAGGCCCTTGCCGCTGAGGTGGACTACGCAAAGTATTTCGCTGAAGTGGGCGGAACCGAGATCTGGCAACTATGGTTGCTGGCAGGGAAGACCTCGTTTTCCATCGAGCAGAGTATCGCCGCAACCGAGCCGGCATTCGTGGCCAAACACGCGTTTCATCTGGCGCAACAGTTCAATAACTTTTACCACCGTCACCACATCCTTACGGAAGCTGACGAGGGACGCAAGAAATTCCTCCTGGCTACAGCCGCCGTCGTGCGCCGCGAACTGATCACGGTGCTGGGCGTGAAGGGAATCACCGTACCGCCGGTCATGTAGTTATGCTGAAGGTTAGAAGACTCTCGCCCAGCGCGGTTCTGCCGACGGTCGCCCATCGTGGAGAAGATGTTGGCTACGATCTTTATTCCTGCGAGGACGTCACGGTGGCTGCGCATGGTGCGGCTGGCGTGCACACTGGTATTGCCATCGAGTTCGTGCCCATCGCAGGAGGCATTGTGAAGACGCGCTCCGGGCTGGCGAAAAAGCGCCTAATGTGCAACGCCGGGGTAATTGACGCCGGGTACCGCGGCGAAGTCATCGTGCTCATCGAAAACCTCGGCGACCAATCCTACTCCATTCGCAAAGGCGACAAAATTGCTCAGCTGCTGGAACATCCGTTCCTGGCCGGTGATGTTGTAGAGAGCGAACTGAGCGACGCCGTGCGCGGTGCCCAGGGATTCGGATCCACCGGCAAGTGATCGATCCGGGGGGGACAGCCTGCGAAAATCCTTGCCGGCGAGCGTGCAGCCAACACGGATCCACAGCCCGCTTTGCCACGGAAAAGCAAGCCCGCTCCTCTTTTATGGCACCGTTGGCAACCGCTACCCGTGGCTCATTGTATGCCGATGGAGTACTTCGGAGACGCGATACCGTTGGCCACTACCTCCAGCGAGCTGGCACCGGTTTCCGTGTTGGCGGGAATGTCGACATGGGTATAAGTGGGGCCCCCATACCCGACAGCCATAGTGCTGTGATCGTGAGTACGGCAGTAGAAGACGTGTCCCGTGTCCTTGTTCGTAATGCGCACGATGGGGTAGTTGGTGGCGGATTGGTAATCATCGCCGTAAGCCGCTCCCTGCGATGCACCATTGAATCGGTTACCGAAGAGAACAATCGAGGTTCCCCTTTGCAGAACAGCCTGTTTCAGCATCACTGACGGCGCGATGCCAGGGTAGGGGCTTCCCGCAGGAGTGTAGATCTCGACATCCTTGCTGTAATCCGTGAACAGAATCTGTCCCGTTGGAAGCACCAGCATGTGTCCGTACCAGGATGAGTCTACGGGGCCATTAGGGGGTGCCGGAACTTGATTCAGATTGGTTCCGTCCCACTCGAAGAAGACCGCGCCCAGTTGGTAGATACCGGGGCTGGTCATCATCAGCACATTGCCGTCGGGCAGCAGTGCCGCCGGACCATCGGCAATGTCAAGGTCATCGGGGAAATCTGGCCCCGGTGTCCAGGTACCTGTGCTGACATGGTAGATGGAGGTGTGACCCGCACCCGCGCCGTTGGCTCCGGTGGCGAAGACTGTACCGTCAGGGCGCAATACCGCAGGACCAATTTCGAACGAACCATGCGAATCCCACAGTTGTACGATCGTACTGCCCGCGCTGCTCCAGGAACCGCTACTGGGATCGTAGATTTCCGAATTTGTGCCGTTAGGGTCGTCGAGGTTGACGTAAGTATCGACCGTGAGCACCTTACCGCCGGGAAGTAGATTCCATCCCTCCTCGTCATTCTCGTCGAATTTGCCAGAACCGGTTGGGGTCCAGGTAAGTGTGGATGCATCGAGCAGTGCCTGCTGCTCGGTGCAGCAGTTGGCAAGCATGAAAGTGCCGTTATTCAGGATCACGCTCGACGCGTCGCCAATGGTAGTCCACCCGCTGGGCGGGTTCACCGACGTCCATTCGTTCGCCAGCGGGTCGTAGATGGCTCCCATGTTGGTCCAGACATAGTTGGCGAAATTTTGCTCTCCGCCTTCAATGATCAACCGCCCGTCGGGCAGTACTGCCGAGGCAAAAAACAGAGGGCCGTAGTTCGATGACAAGGAGGCCATCTGCGACCAAGTTCCGTTGAGATAGCTACCGTTAATGTCAGGGGTTAGCTTATACCACTCCGAATACCCGTCATTGGCATCCTCGTGATGCACCATGACGGTCCCGTCGGTGAGTAGCAACGCTGCTCCCGCCGTGAAACTGGGTTGGTGGTTCAACGGCTGCCACGATTGCGCGATGGACGTCCCTATGACAGCAGGCAAAACGAACGCAGCCCATACGAAAACTCGCAAAGACTTCACTTCTTTCTCCTCGTAGTCGGTAGTGCTTTCTCCCAGGGCGGACAGGGACGTGCAGCTTGGCAGCTCAAGCGCCAAACACTTACATGCTGAGGTAAGGCATTGGTTGAAGAATCTTATCTGAACCACTCGGTAAAGCCAAACGGCGGGAGCAGGGACGAGCGATGCCCCTACCTTCCTCTGTGCACGTCCTGGCTGCGGGCGACAACAGTGAATCAGGAGTGGATGCTAGCGGGTTGCAGCTGGGCAGCGTCATCCCAAGTGGTCTTTGATGCCAGTGGAATGAAGCTCATGGCGCGCTCGGCGAGCGCAGTTATCGTCAGGCTGGGATTGACACCCAGATTGGCAGCGACCACCGACCCATCGCAGACATACATATTCTTGTAACCGAAGACGCGATGGCGGAAATCCACTACGCCATTTTCCGCGCTATCGGCAATCACGCAGCCTCCGAGGCAGTGCGCGGTGCCGGGAATATTGAACAGAATTTCTGGAAGCATGCTCATGGCAGTTCCCCCGGCAAGCCGAGCGAGTTTTTCGGCAAATTCGTTGGCCTGCGGGATGTAAGTGGGCACCTTTTCTCCGCGGCTGACCAGGAATTTGCGAAAGGGCCAGAACCAGGGGCGTTCCCAGCACATGTCAATATGGGAGTCAAGGGCCTGCATGCAGAGCAGAATGATACTTTCCCGCGCCCATCCGAACGGTTGCAGCAGGCGCACCGTTTTGATGGGATGGCGCAGCAACGAAAGCACGAGGTTCCTGAACCACAATGTGATTCTCGCGGGGCCGGGCCGCCCACCAGTCAGGATCGTGGCCCACACTGACATCGCATCTGAGCCGCTGGGATAACGAACGGCCTCGATATGGGTGTGCTCGTCGACGTAAATCCCCGAGCCTATGGCAACGCCCTTGGAAAGGTCCTCACGGGAGCCCGGTATTCGGACTCCGATGAGCGACTCGGAGTTGGTACGGATGTGCTTGCCCAGTCGGTCGCTGACACGCGGCAGCGAGCCTTTTGCCTTCAGGCGAAAAAGCAGCTCGGTTGTCCCCAACGACGATGCAGAGAAGACAATCGCGCGGCAGGTAAATCGCCGCGGATGACGATTCAACCAGGCGGTGGACTTCACACTGGAGACTTCGTAGCCGTCGCCACCATCTGCTCTGCCGTTCAGCGGCCGAACATCCACAACTCGCGTTTCCGGAAAAACGGTAGCCCCATGCCTCTCGGCGAGGTACAGATAGTTCTGGTCGAGAGTGTTCTTGGCGCCGTGACGGCAACCCATCATGCACCCTCCGCAGCCGTTGCAGGTGGTGCGCTCCGGCCCCTCTCCGCCAAAAAAGGGGTCGGGAAAAGTCTGTCCACCGGGTTCTCCTTCCCGCGGCTGAAAGATACCCACTCGCGTTCGGTAGAATGTCTCTCCGACTCCTGCAGCCTCAGCTGCACGCTTGAGCAGAAAGTCGCCAGGTCCCAGAATCTTGTTATCTGTAACACCGAGCATGCGTGAAGCTGTGTCGTAATGTTGTGGCATCTCGGCCTTCCAGTCGGCCAAACCCGCCCAGTATCCACTGTCCCAGACTTTGTCCGGCGGCCGAAGCAGAGTCGAGGCATAGGTAATCGATCCGCCGCCGACGGCACAGCCGTGCAGGATGGTAGCGTGTCGGAAGAAGCGCATGTTGAAGAAGCCACGCAGCGCCAGATTCGGGCGCCAGAACCAGCGGTGGATGGACCAACTGGTGCGGGGAAGGTTTTCCG
>CAZDYZ010000911.1:0-2235 GCA_964509525.1 uncultured Acidobacteriaceae bacterium | reverse complement strand
GGAGCATCTGACCAGTCCCGGTTCGACGCTCGGCACCGTATGCTACATGTCGCCAGAGCAGGCGCGTGCAAAGGAACTCGATGCGCGGAGCGATCTGTTCTCGTTTGGAGCCGTCCTTTATGAGATGGCTACGGGCCAATTGCCCTTCCGTGGGGAAAGTTCGGCAGTCATTTTCAAGGCCATTCTGGATGGCACGCCCACGCCAGCCGTGCGGTTTAATCCCGATCTGCCAGCGGAACTCGAACGCATCATCAACAAATGTCTGGAGAAAGATCGCAACCTGCGCTACCAGCACGCCTCCGAGATTCGCACCGACCTGCAACGGCTGAAGCGGGACACGGAGTCGCACAAGTCGGCGACTGTGCTGGAGGCGGCACCTGTTGCGCGGAATCGACGAGTGCTTTGGATCGCTGGAGCAGTAGTGGCGATTGTCGCAGCGGTGCTTGCGGGCTACTTCTCGCTACGCCGTCCAGCCAAGCTCACTGACAAAGACACCATCGTTCTCGCTGACTTTACAAACACTACGGGCGATGCGGTGTTCGATGACACGTTAAAAACGGCGCTCACAGTCTCGTTGCGGCAATCGCCCTTCCTGAGTGTGCTCGGTGAGGACAAGGTAACAGCGACGCTGCGACTGATGGCGCGCCCGACCAACACTCCGCTCACATCCGATGTAGTCCGCGAGCTTTGCCAACGTGCTGGCAGCAAGGTCTACATTTCGGGAGCGATTGCAAGTCTGGGCAGCCAATATGTGCTGGGGCTGAAGGCGGTGAATTGCCAGAGCGGAGAGGTGCTGGTAGAGGAGCAGGTCGCGGCGGCTGCCAAAGAGAAAGTGCTGGACGCGCTCGGAAACGCCGCGTCCAAGCTACGCAGCGAATTGGGCGAGTCGCTGGCTACCGTGCGGAAGTTCGACGTTCCGTTGGCTGAGGCGACCACCGCTTCGCTCGAAGCCCTGAAAGCGTACAGCCTTGGCAGAAAAGCCGCTGGCGAGGGCAGTTCTGCCGCTGCCCTACCCTACCATCAACGTGCCATCGAACTCGATCCGAATTTTGCTGTGGCGTATATGGCACTGGGCAGCGATTACTTCGGCTTGAGTGAGCTAGGACGCGCCAGCGAATATTACACCAAAGCATTTCAGTTACGCGAGCATGCCAGCGAAGTCGAAAGGCTGCGCATCACTGCTGAATACTACCTGAATGTAACGGGGGAACTGGATAAGGGGGCACAGGCTGATCAGGAGGAAATCCAGAGCTACCCGCGAGATTTTGGAGGACACCTTGCTCTGGGCCTCGTCTACGCCTCGCAGGGGCGGTGGGAGAAGGCAAGGGAGGCGTACAGCCAAAGCCTCAGCCTCGCCCCCGATAATGTCGCGCCCTACGACGATCTCGCCAACAGTCTTCTTGCCTTGCAGCGTTTCGATGAAGGGCGGCAGACAATCCAGCAGGCGCAGGCGCGAAAGCTGGATGATTTCATATTTCACAGTGCTCTTTATGCTCTAGCTTTCATTAGGACAGATTCTCAAGCGATGGCAGAACAACAGCAGTGGTTCGCGGGCAAACCCGAAGAGAACTTCGGGCTTTCGCTGGCTTCTGATACGGAAGCGTATGCAGGTCGCCTGCGCAAGGCAGGAGAACTTGCCAAGCAGTCGATAGATTCGGCAATCCGCGCTGACAGCAAGGAAACTGGGGCTGTATGGCAGGAGATTGCCGCCCAGCGGGAAGCCGCTTTCGGCAATGCGACAGATGCGACGCAAGGAGCGGCACAAGGCTTAAAACTTTATCCGGCGAGTCAAGGTGTTGAAGTGGAAGCGGCTCTGGCGTTGGCGTTGGCGGGCGATGCGGCACGAGCCGAATCGCTGGCGCAAGACCTGAACAAACGTTTCCCGCTGGACACGCAGATGCAGTCTCTCTGGTTGCCTGCGATTCGGGCACAATTGTCGCTCAATCGAAAAAACCCGACTGACGCCCTCAACGATCTGCAAGCTGCTTCAGCAATCGAATTTGCCCAGATTAATTTTGTCGCCAATCTCTCGTGCCTCTATCCAACCTACATCCGTGGCGAGGCGTATCTGGCAGCCGGGCAGGGGACGCAAGCCGCCGCCGAATTCCAGAAAATTCTCGACCACAGCGGCATCGTCTGGAACTGCTGGACGGGAGCATTGGCGCATCTTGGCGTGGCGCGGGCAAACGTATTGCAAATGAAAACTTTGCAAGGCGCTGACGCTGATGCCGCCCG
>CAZDYZ010000910.1:0-1643 GCA_964509525.1 uncultured Acidobacteriaceae bacterium | reverse complement strand
AATTCTGCTACCCAAGATAAACTCTCCCGCCGATCTTGCTCGGCTCGATAACTACCTGACGGTTTTGGAAGTCCGCGAAGGCATAGAGCGTGGTTCTGTTCGAATCCTGCTGGTCGCGACCGAAACGGCGCCGGCGGTGTTCAATCTTGGCGGGTTTGCGGGAGTAACGCCCCGCCTGTGGGGGATGACCTGGGGCGCAGAAGATCTTTCCGCGGCGCTCGGCGCCAGCACCAATCGCGATGACGCCGGAGAGCTGGAATTTACGTATCGTCTGGCCCGTTCCCTGTGCTTGCTGGGAGCTGTCGCCGCTGAGGTCGAGCCGATCGATACGGTGTTTACCAATTTCAGAGACGTGGACGGACTGGTGCGCGAATCACAGGCGGCGCGGCGTGCAGGATTCACGGGCAAGATCGCAATTCACCCTGATCAGGTCGATCCAATAAATCGCTCGTTTACTCCGAGCGCCGAGGAGATCGAGTACGCCCGCCGGGTAGTTGAGGCATTTTCCTCCGGCGAGGGAACCGTTGGACTTGACGGCAAAATGCTGGATATGCCGCATCTGAAACAAGCCCGCCGTGTGCTTGCATCTGTGGGCAAATAATCCCGAAGATCGCTTCCAGTATGGTATGAAGCCGACTATGTTACAGCGACAATGTTACATCATTACCCGCTCAGCCTTATCGAGCAATCTGATGGTCTGTTCACCTATGATGTCCGTTGCATAGTGGAGTCGGTGTCGAGAGCAGAAATAGATTCGTCTTTCAACCGACAATTCCACGAAATTGCGTAGCGTAAAGTTTACAATCACGTCAGGCTTCGGTGTCCAATCGCCGACCTGAGTCGTCTATTCTGAAACATCCGGTATCGAGGTGCACGAAAGAAAGGCTTGGTGAAAAGTGGCGTTTCTTCCTTCAGCGTACCTGAACCTCCGCGCCCGACTATTCCGTGGCCTTGATCGCGCCGCCGACAGCCTCGGATTGTTCAGTCGCCCGGCAGCGCCCGAGAAGCTCGTCGCCCTCGCCCGACGCCGTTTGGAATTCGACGATTTCGGCGATTGGTCTGTCGAACAACCCCTGACCGTTTTGCTGCGCGCTTACGACGAGGAGGCTAACCTCAGCGCTTTCGGACGGGTTGCGGTGCGATGGGACATGATGCGTTTTCTCTCCAACCTGCTGCGCTTGCGGCAGGAGGAACGGAGAGATCCGTCGATTCTGGATGAACCGATCAGCCGGCCCATCTTCGTGCTGGGGCTGCCCCGCAGTGGGACCACTTTTCTGCACAACCTCCTCTCGGAGGAACCTGGGAACCTCGCACCGCGCTGTTGGCAGACGGTGTTTCCTTACCCGATTTCGGGACAAAAGAGCGACCAACCCGACCGTCGGCCCGAACTTACCAGCCGTCAGTATTCACATTTTCTTATGTTGGCTCCGGAACTACCGAGCTTGCATCCCCTCGATGCGCATGCCGCTCAGGAATGTATCGAGATTACAGGGCATGTGTTTCGTAGCCTTCGCTTCGACACGACCCACTACATTCCCTCCTATCAGCAATGGCTGGAAGAAGCGGGGCACCTCGAGGCGTACCGCTTCCACAGGCGCTTCTTACAGCATCTCCAGCACCAAAATGGTCGCGGCCAGTGGATG
>CAZDYZ010000909.1:0-2427 GCA_964509525.1 uncultured Acidobacteriaceae bacterium | reverse complement strand
GCCGATAGGGGTACAACATGTACCCTTCATACAGAATGGCCTTGGCGATCCTGCTTGCCGCCGTCCAGTTCATAACCGTACCTTTTCTTCGACGGCGGGGAGCACACTTTCGACAGTCTCTTCCCAAGTGGGAATCCCGCGCTCAACCTTGTAGCGATACAGCCGCGCGAAAACATCACGCCGCAGACAAAGCCATGCACTGTTTGGGTAGTAAGTGTCCATCAATTCTTTCCAAGCCTTCAGCGGTAGCCTGAAACGGACTTCCTTGTCCCAGGGGATGAGCATGACCTGCAGCGCTCCGTCACCCCGCGCGTAGAAAACTGAGCCACTGAATTGCAGCAGAAGAGGGATCTCCCCCTTGGTGAGACCGGCGAAATACTTGGTGGCAGCCACATTGAAGTCAAAAGTGCAGGGCAGGAGAAGATCGACTTCAATGGAAGCGACAAATGCCGGCACAATGACGCTGGAATGTGTCCACAACAACGTGCGCAGCGTCTGCCCCCAGCGTTCGGGTTCACCGAAAAGATCTCGGAGCGCCTCCTGCTCCACGGCGGCGTAGCTTCGGCGAGCAACCTCGATCTGAATCTGGCAACGCAACGCAATGGTGTGAACCGTTTCCTCCGGATCAGCATTGGTCACCTGCAAGGTGAGGGCTAGCTGGGGCGTTACCGCAAAGGGAACAACCCCGGCACGCTCGATGTGGAAGCTCAAATCAGGCACAAGAACCTCCGCTTGGCAGCGCAATCTTTGCCCTTATTTCTGAAAAGAAACGTGCAATTTCCTGCCAGACCACTGTGCCTCCAGAAAGCCCTTTCCAGTGCATGCGAATCAAGCCGACGAGTTTGTAGCACTGGTCAATCGGTAGAAGGTAGTACTCAGGACCGTTGAATCCCTGAACGTGCCCAATTCGATTTACCAGCAGCGCTTCAACGTCGGCCTCCATGAGGTCAAGTTCGGGATTGTCCTGGACTATTAAGGTCCAAGCATCGAGAAAAAGCAGCGACTCGGTTGCACCGGCAGGACTGGGATACATCGCGACCAATCTCCCCTGTGGAGAGCTCATGAAAATGAAGGCCATGTTGATGGGAATCATGAAGCTATCCCACTGCGCGTCGGTCATGCGGAAATTAGATAGAACACGAGTATCCCGAGGAACACGTTTGAACTGCGCTCCTGCTTTGCCGCTAAACAACAAGGCACAGGCATCGCAGACGCAGAGCAGCTTCCGGCCTATTGGCTCAAGCAGGTGCGGGTGCTCGGACGCGATCGCCACACTGCACAGCTCACATCGTTCGACGTTTTGCGGCCGGCGCACAAACTGCCGAAGCCTACCGAACGCGTTCTCGTACTCGCGGAGTTGTTGTACCGCCATAATCAACGCACCACTGGCAACTCGACGGCATTTGGTTCGCGTGTCGAACTTGCTCTGATACCCTGAGATTGACTCTCCCCAGCCGATAGTCGGGAGTGGCTTCCCAGTAGCTTATCGAGGGACACGAAGCCTCCGGCTGACTTTCCTTCGAGGCCTACCACCTCAATAGAAGCAATGTCAGGCGCCGCTGCATAGAGGGCTTCCTCAACGCTTGACTGAATGGCCGCCCCGGAAGTGCAGGTGTGTCCCCCCAGGCCCAGCCGCAACCGAACTATCCCGTCTTGGATTCCGAGCAGATCCACCTCACCGCCATTGCGTTGTACTTTGGGGCGAACCTGCTCCACGGCGCGTTCCACGCGATTTTCCAGGTCATCGGGATGCAGTCCGTACAGGATGAGGAGACTACTGACCAGAGGGTCGCGACCAAGTGCAGCAATAAGATGCACGCCGGGGTCGCCGGTGTTCGCTATGATTTCCAAAGCCCGGTCTAGCCCCGCGCCATGGAATTCCATTATCAGTTGCACGAGTTCTTTGGTGGAGGCTTGCAAACCAGGATCGGCAATCGACTCAATCTCCTGGACCAACCCACCGATTCTTTGCAGTCGAAGCTGTAGTTCTTTGCTTTCGGACATTCCGCTCCTATGCCTAGAAGTGAAGAGGAGTGGGCTCGGCAGTTGCAGGTCTCGAACTAATCGAATTCGCTACGTACAACTGCGCGCTCACTCCTCGCTCCGCAACGGCTGCGCCTACTGTTGCAGACCAAACACCGGGGAATGACGGGTTTCGAGTATCTTCCCATTCCCCAGATACATATGCACGCCACACGGCAGACAGGGATCGAAGCTGCGGACCGCTCGCATGATATCGATTCCTTTGAACTTGTCAGGTCCATTTTCTTCAAAGATTGGCGTGTTCTGGACCGCGTCCTCATAGGGCCCGGGAGTACCGTAAATATCTCGAGGGTTGGCATTCCAGGGTGTTGGAGGATAGGGGTGATAATTGGCAATTTTCCCGTTGCGAATTACCACGTGGTGAGACAGAACGCCGCGCACCGC
>CAZDYZ010000908.1:0-2074 GCA_964509525.1 uncultured Acidobacteriaceae bacterium | reverse complement strand
CGAAAGCGATCTGGCGGAAATCGCGGTCCAGGAATACCAGAATGCCAAGTACAACCCCTGGGCACAGATGAACAAGATCCAGATCACGCTCGAGCAAGCCCTGAAGATCGAAGGTATAAATCGCTACGTCGTCGATGGCCTGCCACTGAAGACTTACGATTGCTCGCAGATCACGGACGGTTATGCGGCGCTGATTCTCGCCACGGAAGAGGGGCTGCAGAAACTCGGCATCGCAAAAGCCGATTGTGTGGAGATCGCCGGTTACGCACAGGCGACCGATCCTCTGCAGAAGGAAGGTCGCAATCCGCTGTTCCCGACTGGGGCTTACACGGCAATGAAAAAAGCGTACGACATGGCTGGCAACGCGCCCGCTGACGTTAACGTCGCTGAAATCCACGATTGCTTTACGGTGGCCGCCGCGATTGGAACCGAGGTCATCGGCAAAGCGGTTCCTGGCAAGGGCGCACGCTACTGGGTAGAGGGCAAAGCAGGCGTGGACGGGGAATGCTCCATTAACATGTCGGGCGGGCTGATCGCCAAAGGACATCCCGTGGGCGCCACGGGCGTGGCCATGCTCGGCTCAAGCTTCTGGCAACTGAAAGGAATAGCTCCCAAGGAGATCCAGAGAAAGAATGCCAAGGTAGCTGCGACGTTCAACATCGGTGGAGCACTGTGCGCGTCGGTCTGCACAGTGCTACGAAACCCTTGTTAACACGGCTACGCAGAAGTTCCGGAGACCTGGTACTCAAGGGCTCACTTCAGGCAGCCGCGATGATGTTGGTCAAGCGACACTCTACGGAGTCAGTTTTTGCATGTGCGCTGAATAATCTTGGCGAGCTAACCGACAATGTCGTAATTGACCTGGGGCACCGCAACACCGTCTCTCTCAGGCCAGGCGAGAAACTGGCCTTGTCATGTCCTGATGCAGTGCAGGTTGAGCGAACTGCTGCAACCGCAAGAGCAACAATCACCCTGTTGGTCGCCTACATGCCCGCCTGGATGCTATGGAATAAACATGCTTGTTTTCCAATGGAGGTCGGCATCACGCTAGGATTCCAGACGACAACAAGATGCGTTGTCCCATGGGCGTTTGTGGTCACTCCCCTGCTCAGCCCTCACTCCACCATGGACTTTACAAACACCAGCCAATGCCCGTCTGCGGAGAGGGATGGCTGGCCACAATTGACGCCGTCGCACTGGCTGACGTCCACCGCCGTCTGATTGCCCACCTGGAGAAAGACGTCGCTCCACTCCACAGTGCCTGACAGAGCTTGCTTGCTTTGTCGCTTCACATAGATGCGCCGGTCACCGTAGGTGCGTGACCAGCCTCCGAGATCCTCCACCATCTCGAGGTCCTGGCTGGAGGCGGGGTCGTAGGGCACAGGCATGATCGCTCCGGTGCTGACGTTAAGCAGCCCCACGCGAGGGCGGCTCGCAGATTCAGCATGCTGGAGGATGAGGACGGTCCCGGCATCGGACATGCTCGCCGCCACCAGCTTCATAATGCCGTCCACGGAATAAAGCTTCCTGGCTTCGCTCCCGGCGGAGACCTGCATCACGTCGTTGCCGCGCAGGGCAAGGATGTCCTTCGTGCCCCTCAAGAAAATCGGAGAACAGTAGCCGTCCCCGGAGGTCAGGATGTGTGTGGTTTGAGAGTTCAGGTCGGCGAGCCAAAGCTGTCCACTGGTGACTTCGTCTCCCGGACCTTTGAGGGTGCCAGGGCTCTGAGAGATGCCGAGGAACTTCAGCAATTTTTCGGTGAAGCTGCTTGTATTCTGCCGCTTCACAGTGGCATTCGGAGGCGTGTTTTTCTGGGCTTGTCCATCGGCGGAGCTCACTCCCAGCATCAACAGCAGCACGCTAACGATCAGCCGGTTCATCATGTTTCTACCTGGGACACGGGCGGAACTGGGCGCCATTCTCTCCGAACAGTATGCAGAAGATATCATCGTACGCGACAATGCTGAGTGGCGCGTCCTTTCTGGGCACAGTGACGATCATGCGTTCGTCCTGGCTTTGGGTATCGCGAACGAAATAGGTGACCACATCCTTGCTGTCCCACAGCAGCCAGGCG
>CAZDYZ010000907.1:0-3105 GCA_964509525.1 uncultured Acidobacteriaceae bacterium | reverse complement strand
CGTCCGTCTTCACTGGCCTCAATGACACCAAATTCGCGTGCTTGCTCCCGAGCAACCGGAATTGCCGCAACGGTTACTTCCGCCTGCTTCGCCAGGTGGAAATCGATCATGCTGGCGACGTTCATGCGGTAAACGTGGTCGCCACCGAAAATTGCCACCAACTGTGGGTCGGACTGCTCGATGAGGTTAATGTTCTGGAAGATGGCGTCGGCAGTTCCGAGATACCAGGATTCGTTCTCCGAACGCATCTGTGCAGGCACGTTAATAATGAAGTAGCTCTTCAACATCCCACCGAACTGCCATCCTTCGCTCAAATGCTGGAGGAGCGACTGGCTACGGAACTGTGTGAGGACATAGATCGAGTGAATGCCGGAATTTACGAAGTTGCTGAGAACGAAATCGATGATACGGTACTTGCCCCCAAAGGGCACCGCAGGCTTGGCGCGTTCGCGGGTCAAGGGAAAGAGCCGCGTTCCTTTGCCACCCGCAAGCACGATGCCGAGAACCCGGGGATGCAGGGTTCTTCGCACGGATAACTCTGATTCACGCTCGGGCACCACCCTATCATCCATGATTCCTCCCGCATCTCTCTGAGAGATGGTAACAAAGGCATTGGAGTTTACGCTTGAGTTAGTTGGGATCGCGGAACTGACCCATCTCACCCGACTTCAGCGTGCATCATTTGTGGACGGATAACGGCTAAGACTAGCCGGCTGGCGCAGCGGAGGCTATGCGTGAGGCAATCCACGGCGCATGATTTGGTCGTTGCATCTCTTTTCCGGCGCCTTCGAAGTCTGAACAAAGCCGTTGCCAATCTCATCGATGGTTGTCAAGCCTGGGTCGCGGGCGAGACTCAGGAGCAGCGGATTCGCACCAAGAGAAGGATCAGAGCACCCAGGACGCCGAGAGCCACGAGCGCTGCGCCTCAGCACCCACGTCTCCGTTCCTCTGCTTGCTTCGCCCGGTGGGAGAACGTCGATCACCTGGATTCGGGATTGCCCTTTGAGATTGGGAAACAGGTAAACGGGAATCGCTGTGCGCGGCGGGACCGAATCATTGAGTTCGGCCTGATCGCGCGGAACACGTTTGAAATAGGGAAGCAAATTCATCCATTCTTTCTTGCCTTCTACCATCCCACTGGCATAAACCGCCACGTCGGGCCGATGAATGCCAGCGCTTTTCTGATACTAGGGACAAATTACCTGAAAGGTGGTGGCGTGATAGGGCTCCCCTGCTCACGGATGGAAGGCTCCCTTGGCGATTAAAGACGTAGGCCGTCCGGAATGGCAACACGGCAGCTCAGACCAGCATCAGATGCGATGGCTCTCAAATGCCGTGGCCGAATACATAGTGGCACAGCGAGACCGCTACACGCCACGAGCAGAGCCGTTTACCGAACAGCTACGGAGGGCCCTAGCCGCATTCTTCACGCCTGCGGTTCTGGGTACCCGCGTTGTGACATTGCACAGCGAGCGTGTGCACAATCCTGATTTCTATCCGCAATTGGAAGCACTGGGGTTTCGCAATCTGCCTGACCAGTCCACCATGGGTGCGATCACATTTGGCGATGTTGTCGTCTCTCACTTACCGCTCAACAACGGATTGTTATTCCACGAACTTGTCTACATAGAGCAAATACCGTCAGCTCGGCATTCAATAATTTTCAGAACTGTACGTGATGGACTTTTCAATGGGGGCTGTTACGAAGGGATTCCGCTCGAAGTGCATGCGTATGCCTTGGGAGCTCGTTATCAGTCGAATACCCACGAGATTTTTTCCGTGGAAGATGCTGTCCGCGATTGTATTTGTCGTCGGGCGTACTGAGACTAGAAAGTTAAGAGAATGTCTGAGCCTCTACTCGGTTTCGAGACCACCACCGATCTCGCTTGACACTGGGCTTATGGCTTTGTGGCCATCTAACGGACTTTGCCGAACTCAATTCGTAGCCACCCCGATTCTGTTTAGAGCTTTAACGAAGGCCCGCAGGATTATCCTCATGGTCGGGAATCGCCACGCATCGGTTCCGCCGTGCGAGCTTTTGGAGGGCATCCTAAGTGCTGCGACCCATGATCTCTGCACTACCTGCTAACGTATGTACTTTCCGTGCTCACCGCGGGACCAGGGATCGTAAGTCGCGACGAAGTGTACCCGCTCCGGCCGTGTGGGGTGGTCATAGAACCAGATTTTTACCCACAAGCTGGGGTGTGGATCGTTCAGATTGATTTCGCCGCTCTTCTCGAAGTAATGCGCAGCCACCTGGCCGGCGTTGGGCACCACGCCGTGGATCACTTCGATCCCGTAGCGATCAGCCTCGTGCTCGTAATAGCGGCTGACCCAGTTGAGCGCAGGTGTTGTCAGGAAGGACAGCACTGACAGCAACAGCAGGAGCAACGGAAGGGAGGCCCAGTCGTCCAGTCCGCGCAGTCTCCAGGCCGGCCCCCAGCGCGCAAGCAGCCAGCGCGCCAGATGATAACTGAGGTAAAACAGAATCAGCAGGATCAGCGAGAGGATGGCGATCAACTGCGGAATGTGCAGCAGCACGTAATGGCCCATCTCGTGGCCGAACACGAACAGCGCCTCCTGCGGTGTGGCTTTTTGCAGGATGGTGTCCCACATGACGGCACGCTTGGAAGCGCCAAAGCCTTCGACGGAGGCATTCATCTCCGTGGTCTTGGTGCTGGCGTTCATCTCGTACATGCGCTGGGGCGGAATGTCCATGCCGCCGTGGTGAATCACCTGCTCTACCTGAGCCGCCAGCGCGGGATGGTTGTCCGCCAGCGGCTTGAACTGGAAGAACAGCGGGTCGATCACCAGGGGTCGCAGGAAGAAGGTGATGGCCAGTAGCGGAATCGAAGCCAGCCAGAAGTAGAACCACCAGCGACGGGGACTGCGGCGAATCACGGCGTACAGAATCCATACCACTAGGGTTCCGACTAGCAGGAGAATGACTTGGTTAGTCAGCCAGTCGCCCCACCATGATCCCCAAGCCTGCACCGAGCGGCCAAACTTCAACTCCAGCAACTGATCCCAGATGGATGATGGCAGGTTCAGCACGGCCAACGTCAGCAACAGCAAGGGCGCAAAGATCAGCACCTGCACAAATCG
>CAZDYZ010000906.1:0-1728 GCA_964509525.1 uncultured Acidobacteriaceae bacterium | reverse complement strand
ATCCTCTACTTGTGCTTGGGTCGCTTCCTGACGTCCGTAGCTTTCAACCGTGACTTCTACCGGAGCGGCGAGTTCTACGGCTTCGACCAGCCGCGTTTGATTAACACCTTGATGTTTGTCTCGGTGGAACATGCAGCACTGGCTGCACGATACGTCAACGGGGATTGGTCCGAGATCGGTCGCATACTTCCGCTCATCGATCGCTTCGTACGCGCTGGGGGCTGGACAGCGTCGGTGATGGGGCCTTTCCTGACGCTCTGCGAACGGGCGAAAGCCACGTATCCGGCCGAGGCATTTGCCGATCAGGTCTTGGCTGTCATCGGTGATGGCACTAAGCAATTAAAAGACTGGCAGTACCTTTCTATTCCGGCGCGCATTGCGGGGCTGGTGCAACATTTCGCAGATCGCGACGCTCCGATGCCGCTCCATCTGGCACAGATGTTTCTGCGTATCCTTGATCTGCTCGTGGACATGGGCGACAGGCGAAGCGCCGCGCTTCAGCTTGGCGAGGCATTCCGTGAAATCCGCGCGGCAGATTAGTCCCGAGGCGCTTCTAAATCGGGGGACGACATTGCGTGAAACACGGCTCGATGAAGGCCGGATTTCTCCAGAGCTTTCGCTTTATTAACGTTTTGCATGATGAAGGACGTTATCATTCATTGATACGACGGGTGGCTGAAGAGGACCGGTTGAGGGGGAATGCCCGTGAGCGGCACGATGGCGATTCGAAGGAAATCAGCGTGATCGAGTAGCAAGGCCGCGAAACGTACGGCAGCGCGGGCACGAATGCGGCGCTTCCTTCGTAAGCCAAGCGCGGCCGTTTCGGATGGCCAGGTACGGGATTCCGTGTACCTGCGATGCCGCGGCGGCGCCCGTTGGCAGTCAGCCACAGAATCGTAGCCGTGGAGAACTCGCCAGGCTGAAAGCGCGGTGCGCGGTTCCGCAGTGAGGTTAGAGATTTCGAACTGGCCTGTTTTTGTAGTTCGTCTTATCGGTTCAGGCCGCGTTGGCCTAGTAAAGCTCAAAACCACCGCTACTCTCAAGAAAACTGGCAAACTCCTGAATGTCGAGAACATCTAGCGAGCTGCCATCTACCAACTCGGCGCACTCGCACACCTCGGCACAGAGTTGCGCGGCCCGACCATTACAGATGGCCTCCCTGAGCATTCTTGCCAGCTCTTTGCAGTCGTGAGCACAAAGCCCTGCACCGTCGTTAGAGTCTACGTCATCACACTTGGCGCATACGTCGGGCGCTATCGTATAGCAAACATACCAAAGGTTTGCCCAAGTCGAAATCTCGCGCCCGAAATAGTATCCGTTTTTACCAAAACAATGAAATGTCATGTTGTTATCCTTTATGCCGACAGGTGTGTCTGTCACGGTCGTGATTTGATCCTCCAACAAAGGATGTTTTCTGGTCATCAAAGTATCCATTAAGTTATCCTCCCTTAGATATTTATAATCGATCTGAAAAGGGATTTCATGGCTTGGATTTACGGCGACCGGCATGGGGTAACATGGGTCCTGGTCGCTGCAACTGCTCTGTCGGCATAACTATGGTGGCCTGCTTGGTGAAAGGTGAACACTTAGGGGCTTTTGCCTCAATATATCCTGGGTTCTGCGGGCGGAACCAGTTCTGATACTAACGCAGTAGGAAGACCATAAAAGCAATAATAATAGGACCAATAGAACCAATAGAACCATAGGATCATTAATTATTCCATGGTT
>CAZDYZ010000905.1:0-11143 GCA_964509525.1 uncultured Acidobacteriaceae bacterium | reverse complement strand
AGGTGCTGGCGGTGCGGGAACGTGAATTCGTTGAAGCGGCGCGTGCCCTAGGCGCCAGCGACACGAGGATTGTAGTGCGGCATATATGGCCGAACATCATTCAGCCAATTATCGTCCAAGCGGCGATCGGCATGGCCGGGGCTATTCTGGCGGAGGCGACCATGAGCTTTCTGGGATTGGGTGTACCGCCTCCGGCGGCGAGCTGGGGATCCATGCTGAACGATGCGCGGTCGCACCTATTCGATGCGCCCCACCTGGTGCTGTTTCCGGCTGCTGCCGTTATGCTGGCCGTACTTTCCTTCAACTTTATCGGTGACGGACTGCGTGACTACCTCGACCCTAGATCCAGGATCGAGGTTGGTCTGTAGTGCTCTCCTCGGCCCCTGCAGTCCGGCGCGCACGTTGCTCGCAGGGTTGACATACGGGTAGCACTGCTCGACTCCCTGACTGCAGCCAAGTCGGTTCCACACTCATCGATGTCTGACAGATTCGGGGATTTAACCTGTCCCAAGCGAAACGCCTTCGCCGCCGAAGGCGTTTCTCGGAATTCACGGATGGAACGTCTCAATGTGGCTGGCGAGCGCCGTTGTGCTTGTCACGATAGATTTGCCGTGACGTGTGATTGAGCTGGTGGTTGACCTGGACACGCTCGGCCTGCGTCAGTTTGCCGCCATTGACCTTGCGGTCGGCACGAACCTCGTTATTAATTGCGGCCTCTTTGGTTTCCAGATTGGCAGCTTCACCAGCAGTCAGTTGTCCGCTCTTGATGCCTTGTGCGATGCGGTCTTGCTGATTCTCCTCGCGCTGGTTGATCGTCGGCTTCTGGTTGGGAGGCGTGGGTGGCACCGCGGTAGCGGGGACATTTTGCGCCATAGCGGGCAACATTAACGCTGCCAAGGCAGCGCATAAACATGCAAAGTGCAGGGTTGTTCTCATGGTTTGCGATCCTCATTCCTGATTTGGGCCGCAGCCTTACGAGCGCTCGCAGAAAGTGAACACCGGGATTCGCCGGCAGTTGTGAAGGATCAACGAAATATAAAAGTTCACCGACGCCGCAACCAATTCGCGGCAACCGTGTTCCGCGGCGCGGAAGAATCCGTGGGGTCGGACTTTCCGACCGCTACCGCTTGTCTTCCACAATTCTTTCAACGATAGCGTCGATGGTGTCGAGGGCTTTCTTGGCAGGCAGGTTATTGTTGTTGGTGATTACTGAGAAGACGATATGCTGTCCGCTTTGCGCGGTGGCGTAGCCAGAGAGCGAATATACGTGCAGCAGTGACCCGGTTTTGGCGCGAACTACTCCGGCCGCTGGTGTGTTGCGGAAGCGCTCGGCCAGTGAGCCATCTACGCCCGCAACCGGCAGTGTGCCTTCGTAGAGCTGTCCCCACGGTTGTCGGTGACAGTAGCTCAACAATGCCACGACCGCTTCCGGTGTAACCAGGTCTTCGCGTGACAGACCCGAACCGTCATAGAAGTAAAACTGGTCTGGCTTGAGGCCGGCATTCACCAGGAATCCGCGCAGCACCTCCAGCCCTCCCTCGATCGAGCCCGAAGTCCCTTTCTCCTTGCCGAGCAGGCGCAGCATCAGCTCTGCGTGCAGGTTCTGGCTCACCTTGTTGATCACACGCAGATCCTGGGAAACAGGCGGCGACTGGTAACTTGCCAGCACCAAAGGCGCGGGCACAGAGGGCCGGGTCGAGTCTCCACCGCCTGAGGCGATGGAAGTAACGGTGAACGTCTGGGTGGAAGCCAGCTCAGTGTGGTGTGTGCGCGCACGTCCATAGACAGTGACACCGCGCTCCTCCAGCAGCTGGCGAAAGAGCCGTGCAGTGAAGTCAGCAGGGTCTTCGATGGCCAGCGCTTCGCCGAAGCCTGGATCATCCTGCGGGATGTTTCCCCACAAGGTAAGCTGGCTGGAGCCGGGTTCTCGATTAATGGAGACAGTCCGCGGGCCCGTACCTTGTGGCGTGGTCATCACCCGGTTGTCGACCTTATAGTACTCGGGAAAAGGAGCGATGTTGAGGAATGCTCTCTCGCCCGGATGATCAGCGGGCTTGATGTCCAGAAAAATAACGTTGTCGTTGATGGTCAATGCCGAAACCGGGGCGCCCCATTCGCGCGCCAGGTCGTCCTGCGACCAGCCTTCACCGTAGCGCTCGAAGACGAAGTACGAGTCGTCGGCCACCACATCACCGTCTATGTACTTCAGCCCGTGGAGCACGAGCTGCTCCGCTAGGCTCTGCAACACCTGGATGGGCGGCGCTTTGCGCTCGGTGTGCAGGTTATAAGGCAAGGTGCGACCCGACAGATTGGGATCGCCCCGCCCCACTACGACCAGATCTGAGTTCAGCCGCCCGTATTTGTCCAGCGAGCCGAAGGTCTCAACCGTGGTTTTGAAGCGATAGTCGGGCCCGATGAGACCGAAGACTGCTGCTGTGGTGAACAGCTTGGCGTTGGAGGCAGGAGTGAAAAGCTTGTCCTGGTTCAGCGCGAAGAGCGGCCTGCCGCTGTCGAGGGAGACGGCGTAGATTCCCCACCAGCCGTGTGCTACTGCAGGGTCGCTGAGGATCTGCTGAAGATCGTGGTCGAGCTTCGTGGGGGCAGCGGCCTTCTCCAGCTGTTTGCGAGAAGCTGCGAACGCCTGCGACAACAGCACAAACAGCAACACAACGGCGGCGAGATTACGGTACCGATACATAAGGCCACTGTTGGGATTCTAGCATTGCTGAGCAAAAGAACCCTTTTCTGCCAGCGGTCTTGCGGCTTTGCCACAGTTACAATCGTCGCATGCGGCCTGTTTATCGCTGGCAGTTGCGCTCGCGGGTACTGGATCTGGGCCAGCGGACCGTCATTATGGGCGTGGTAAACGTCACGCCTGATTCTTTCTCGGATGGCGGGAAATTCCTTGATCCGGCGCGGGCTGTCGACCATGCCCTGCGGCTATTGGAGGAGGGGGCAGACATCGTGGATATTGGTGGCGAGTCCACCCGGCCGGGAACGCACGTTGCACCGGGGGAGGCCAGCGTCACAGTCGATACTCGGCGCTTTGTGACCGAAGAGGAAGAGCTGCGGCGCGTAATGCCGGTTATCTATGGCGTCTTGCGCGCACGCCCAGCAGCGGTGGTTTCTGTCGACAGCTACAAGAGCGGGGTTGCGCGGGCAGCCTGCAACGCAGGCGCAGAGATTGTTAACGACGTGAGCGCCTTTCAGTGGGACCGGCAGATGGCGAGCACTTGCGCTGAATTGCGATGCGGTGTCGTGTTGATGCATACACGTGGTCATCCGTACCAGTGGCGGGACCTCCCGGTAGAGTCGGACATAGTTGCCTTGCTGGAACATGACCTGAACAGCCGGGTCAAGGTTGCTTTCGAGCATGGGGTCCAGCGCGAGCGCATCGTGCTTGACCCAGGGTTTGGCTTCGGCAAGAACTTCGACGAAAACTACCCGCTGTTGGCGCACTTCGAGCAATTCCACAGGATGGGATTTCCGCTGTTGGCGGGGACCTCCCGAAAATCTTTCGTGGGATACACACTTGGCAAGCGAACGGGCGCAGATGTGCCACCCGCCGGTCGTCTGTATGGGTCCCTGGCTGCGATGATTGCCAGCATCTTGCACGGAGCCCACATCGTGCGCGTTCACGATGTTAAGCCGGCAGTGGAAGCGGCAGCCGTGGCTGACGAAGTCCTGGCGGCCTCGTGACCAACCTCAGCTACCTAACCTCAGCCTGCAGACAAATGTGGCGCGTAATGTAGATGGAGATTGCTACCCGTTTCTCTACCAGGGATAGTCAGACAAGCCCAGACGAGGTGATCAATGCCAAAGCTGGAACAACTTTCGTCCGATGTGCGCGTCACTGTACGTCGCACTGGAGCACCGGATCCCAGTGGTCGCTGCGTGGTTTACTGGATGCAGCGTGCCCAGCGCGCGCTAGACAATCCCGCGCTCGACGTGGCGGTCGAAGCGGCAAATGCCCTCAATCAGCCGGTGGTCATCTTCTTTGCACCGGTACCTTTCTATCCGCGCGCAAACCTGCGGCATTACGCTTTCCTGGCGCAAGGCATTCCCGACATCTCAGAGCGCGCTCGCAAGCGCGGCATCGGCTTTGCCTTGCGTCACTATCCCGAACATTCGTTGCTCAGCTTTTGCGAAGAAGTTAAGGCTTCGCTGGTCATAGGGGACGAAAATCCGATGCGCGAGCCCCGGCACTGGCGGGAAGTGGCAGCAAAGAAGCTCCGCTTGCCGCTGTGGACAGTGGATGCCGACGTGCTCGTTCCCTCCATACTGCTGGAGAAAGAACAGTATGCTGCCCGATTCATTCGTCTACGACTGCAAAAGCGGTTGGAGCAGTTCCTTACGCCGCCGCGCAATCCCAGGGCGAAGGTTGAATGGGAAAAACCGCGAGCCCTGCATGTACTCCCGGACGACGGATTGTTTGACATTACACAAGGCTGGAAGGGTCTGGACCGCTCGGTAAAGCCTGTAGATGCATTTCGTGGTGGGACAAATCAGGCACTCAAGCTGCTGAACGACTTTGTAGTGCACAAGCTGACACATTATTCTGCATGCCACGGCAAGCCGGAGATCGACGGCACCAGCCGGCTGTCGCCCTATCTGCATTTCGGGCAGATCGGTCCACACACCGTGGTGTTGGCAGTTGAACAAGCCAGAGCGCCGCGGGCAGAAAAAAATGTCTTCCTCGATCAACTTATCACCTGGCGCGAGTTGTCCATCAACTTCGTGCATTTCAACCCGCTATATGACTCTATCGAAAGCGCACCCGATTGGGCGCAACGCACATTATCCGCGCACGCACATGACCGGCGACCGGTGGCCTATTCGCGGCAGCAACTGGAGCAAGCCGAAACCCACGACGAATTGTGGAACGCGGCGCAATGCCAGATGCTGCACACGGGCTGGATGCACAACTACATGCGCATGTATTGGGCCAAAAAGATCCTGGAGTGGAGCCCGTCGCCAGCCGTCGCCTACCAGGTGGCAGTGTATCTCAACGACAAATACTTTCTCGACGGCCGTGATCCCGATGGTTACGCCGGAATTGCATGGGCGATAGCCGGCAAATTCGATCGCCCGTGGTTCGAGCGGCCTATCTTTGGGAAGATTCGCTACATGTCAGGTAATGCAGCGCGCAGGAAGTTCGACGCAGACAAGTACATTAGGGAAATGTTCTAACCGGCAAGAAAGGATTTTGACGAGAGGTGAAAGGCTAGGGTGCGATCTTCAGGCTGTAGAGAAATGCGCTAGCCCAGACAACGAAGCCAACGACACCCACGTAGACATAAAGTCTTCGCTCGATATGATTGTGCAGGGTTGGCAGAGGTAAGGGTGTTCCCAAGGCACGGTGAAACGAGGTTCCCAACAGGCCACCAAATCCGATGAGAGCTGTGGCCCCGCCAAAGGCAAGCCCGGCGATGACGACAACAAACCTGAGGCTGAACACAGTTCACTCCCTGATGTGTCCATCAGACTAGACCTCTTATTGATCTTCCGCAACTGGTCCATAGCAAGCCTGGCGTTCCACCGCGCCTCGAGAAGGCAGATTCGTTTTCCTGCATACGAGCGCTTATGAGGTTCATCTAAGGAAACGGGTGGGGCTCGTCCATTAAGTTAGACCTGAGTGCCTGCCCATGCAGTGGCTCATTGCCCCAGGGAAAACTGAAGAGCTCATGAAAATTGCTTGGACTGCATCTACGCTCGCGGTGTTTGCGTTCTTGTTCTCAATCCTTCTGGCCTCCACCCAGGGCGGAAACAATGTGCAATCAGCCCCTCCACCCCAGGCGCCGTTCACCGATTACCGCTTCGAAAAACCTGGCACTATCCACAAGATCACCGCGCTGGACCTGCCAGCCCCCTACGCGACCAATTCCGCGTCGAACTGGGCCCAGATTGTGGACCGCCCGAAGGATGTTTGGCCGCAGGCGCCGGCGGGGTTCAAAGTAGAAATGTTCGCCACTGGCTTTGATGAGCCACGCAAAATCATTACCGCGCCCAACGGCGACATCTTTCTCGCCGAAAGCCACAGAGGTGCAATCAAGGTATTCCGCGGCATCACGGTTGACGGAAAGCCGGAGCGGACGGAGACCTTCGCGACAGGCCTCAACCGGCCGTACGGCATCGCCTTTTATCCTCCAGGGCCGAATCCTCAGTACCTCTATGTTGGAAATACCGATGCTGTGTTGCGCTACCCTTATCGCAACGGCGACCTGAAGGCGACGGGCAAGCCACAGCAGATTGCCAATCTGCCCGGTGGTGGTGGACACTGGACCCGCGACATCGTCTTCTCGCAAGATGGCACGCAGATGTTCGTTGCCGTGGGGTCGGCTTCCAACGTTGATGACCCCGACACGCACCCCGCCGAGAAAAACCGCGCCGACATTCTGGTCATGCATCCCGACGGCTCTGACCTGCACGTGTACGCGTACGGGATCCGCAACGCAGGCGCCGGGCTCGCGATCGACGCAAGAACCGGCGAACTGTGGTGTTCAGCGAACGAGCGTGACGGTTTGGGCGACAATCTCGTGCCCGATTACATTACCCGCGTGCAGGCCGGCGGCTTTTATGGCTGGCCGTATTACTACATCGGTGGCAACCAGGACCCGCGTCTCAAAGGCAAGCATCCCGAACTGAAGGGCAAGGTAATTGTGCCCGATGTGCTGCTGCAGCCTCACACTGCCTCGCTGCAGATGACATTCTACGAAGGCCGGCAGTTCCCGGCCGAGTACCAAGGCGATATCTTCTCTTCGCAGCATGGCTCGTGGAACAGGAGCATGCGCGTGGGATACGAAGTAATCCGTGTGCCACTGCATCAGACCGGACATGCAAACGGTGAATACGAGGATTTCCTCACCGGCTTCGTTCTGCCCAGTGGACAGGTTTGGGGACGTCCGGTCGGGGTGACGGTAGCTCCGGATGGTTCGCTGTTGGTGACCGACGACGGGTCAAATTCGATCTGGCGAGTGAGTTATACGGGGAAATGACGAACAACATCTACACCGTCCGTTTGTTGGACAGCTCTCCCGCGGGAAGTGAATTGAGATCACGAAACCAGGGCCGACCTCTCCTGGGTGGTCGAAGGCGCTGACGATATTCGGCGTATCTGTGCAAGTTTTGCTTCA
The DNA here is from genome assembly GCA_964509525.1 of uncultured Acidobacteriaceae bacterium. Classification (GTDB taxonomy): domain Bacteria; phylum Acidobacteriota; class Terriglobia; order Terriglobales; family Acidobacteriaceae; genus Bog-257. The sequence continues at coordinate 4,010 of CAZDYZ010000905.1, read as the reverse complement.
GGTTGTCTCACGGACTGCTTCCCCGCCTTCTGGTCCGTAAAAGAACACCCACGTTGCGAAATCGTCGCTGAAGTCAATGAACCGGTGTTCCTCGCCGGCCGGGACGAACAGAACATCTCCCGGCCCGAAGTTGACTTCTCTCTCTTTCCATTGAAAGCGCCCTGTTCCGGCTGCAATGACATAGATTTCATCGCGAGTGTGCGGATTTTGCCCGTCGCTACCTCGGGGAGCATATAACTTGACCGTGAGCGTTCCGTGACGGAACAGTTCGATTGAGCGCTCCCCTTCGGGACCGGGCAGTTCTTCCAGACCGGTCAGAGCCTTCAGGTATCCCTGCACATTGCTGTGTTCAATCTTCATGAGGCCGAGACCTCCTGGCCAAGTTGGGTGTTTGCCTTTGGTTTCCAAGCGCCGATGATGATACCCATCAAAATGCAGCCCACCAGCGGATACCCTGCGGCAATCACGACAAAGGAGCGCGGGCGCAGCTCAAACACCAATTCGGTGACCATAGTTACCGCGGTTGCCATCCCCACCAACACCCCCACACGAATCCCCCGGAACAAGCCGTGGGATGCGGACCCGCTGAGGAGCCTGGCGATGGCGTACGCCAAAAGGAAATTGCAGAGAAGGGCAATCAAGTAAGGCCAGAAATTCGGATGGGCTTTGGCTGCCTGCAATTCGTCCGGGGCCATTCGCAAGCCTGCAGTCCAGGCGGTTGCAAAGGCGGTAAACCACACGGCGCCGAGGAGCCAGTGGACAATCGCAGCCACCAGGACAGCACCCCAATTCACTCGCATCGCTCACCCTCCATTGTCCTGCGCGAGACAATACCTTTTTCTGGCGGCTTGCGCAATTGCAATTACCGTGGAACGCACATATCCAGTACCTGTTGCGGACAGCATCCTTGTTCCCGCAGCTTGCGCAGGCTCAGGGCAGCGTAGCGCTTGGCCAGCCGCCGCCCCGCTTCATCGCGTACCAGGTCGCAGTGGTAGTAAGCGGGAACCGGCATCCGGAGAGCGCGCACGAGCAGCAGCTGCCGGGCTGTTGATTTCAGCAGATCGGCACCCCGGACGACTTCGGTGACTTGCATGGCTGCATCATCAACGACCACAGCCAGCTGATATGCGGGAACATCATCGCGACGCCACACCACGAAATCGCCGAAGTCTTCACCAGCAACAAAACGCTGAGGTCCCTGGTGCAGATCATGGAATGTGATCGGCTCGCCATCGGGAACGCAAAGCCGCCAGTTCACGCCCACAGGCAGCTGGTAGCGCGAGGCTTCGCCTCTCTTTTGGCGGCACTGACCCGAATAGTGCGGTTCATCCTCGCCCTCATTCGGAGCGGCAGCCCAATTGGCCAGGTCCTTACGCGAGCAGGTACATGGATAAATGAATCCCCCATCGCGCAACTTGCGCCATGCGGCCAAATAGGCTTCGCGCCGCTGACTCTGGCGATAGGGTGCCAAAGGCCCGCCGATATCGGGTCCCTCTTGCCAGGAGATGCCCAGCCAGTGCAAGTCTTCGATCATGGCGTCGGCGAATTTCTTTTTCGAGCGCTGGGGGTCGAGATCCTCGTTGCGAAGGACCAGCGTACCCCGGTGTAGAACCGAGCGCTGATGGGCCGTCCAGAAGGTGCAGGCGTGTCCGATGTGCAGCAGCCCGGTCGGTGAGGGCGCCAGCCGCCCACGATAGGGCAATGTTCCTGTGGTGGTGACGACATGCATAGTTTGATTCTAGAGGCGACACCAGTCAGCGGGTTGAGTCACCGCGGATCAGTCCAGGATGCCGGCTAATTCGGGTTCGGGCTCGAGGTCCACGCTCGGCTCTCTAGAGGGTTGTACCCGGCTGATCGCCTGCGGAGTATGCGGATGCAAGCGACGCGGATTGCGCAGCAGAAGAAGCAGCGGAATCATGCAGACGAAAATCAAGCCCAGGACCCAGAATGCCTCGACGAATGAAAGCATGGCCGCCTGCTGCTGAACCATCCCGTAGATCTTGCCCAGTGACTTCTTCGCCGCGTCCACGGAGTTGTAGCCGTGTGTCTGAAACCAGTTCTGGAGTCCATGCAACATCATGCGCGTTTGCAGATTGGAGGAGGTGATGTTGCTGACAAGCTGATTCTGGTGCAGCTGGTTCCGTCGCGCCAGGAAAGTGGTCATGGTGGCTATGCCGAAACTGCCACCGATATTGCGCATCAGGTTGTAGATGCTAGTTGCGTTGCCCATCTTCTCCTTTGCGATGCCCGACATGCTGACTGCCATCAGTGGGATGAACAGAAACGCCATGGCTCCGCCTTGGATTACTTGTGGCCAGAAAATGTCCCAGTAGCCGGCGTTTAAATTGACATGCGAGAGGCTGGTCATGCTCCAGGCACCGACCACCAGCCCGATCGTGATCAACTTGCGCGGATCGTAGCGGTTGGTAAGTTGACCGACCATCGGCATCAGGAGCAGCGATCCCAGGCCGCGCGGCGAAAGCGCCAGACCTGCCTGCAACGCCGGGTAGCCCAGCAAGGTTTGCAGGAAGATTGGCAGCAAGACCAGACTGGCGTACAGGACGAAGCCGAGCATCGTCATCAGAAAGACACCTGCACTGAAGGTACGATCCCGGAGTGCGCGCAGGTCCACGATGGGGTGGCGGGCCTTCAATTCGCGTATCACCATGGCGACGAGTCCGAAGATGCACAACCCCGTCCACAGCCGAACCTGGTTGCTGCCAAACCAGTCTTTGCGTTGGCCGGTATCGAGTACGACTTGCAGCATTCCGAATCCAAGCGCCAGGAAGCCTATGCCCCACAAGTCAACTCCGCCGCTCCTGTCTTTCCCGATGTAGTGGGGATCGTGCACAAAGGCGCCGATCATCAATACGGAAAACGTACCCACCGGCAGGTTGAGGTAAAAGATCCAGCGCCAGCTGTAGTTGTCGGTAATCCAGCCCCCCAGCGTGGGACCGAGAATAGGTGCGAGGATAATGCCGAGCCCAAAGGCCGCCATCGCTGTGCCATGCCTTTTGGGTGGAAAGGTTTCCAGCAGAACAGCCTGCGCCAGGGGTTGCAAGCCACCACCAGTGAGACCCTGCAGGATACGGAAGAAGATCAGCCACGCAAGGCTGGCGGCCAGCCCGCAGAGCAGCGAGGTCAGGGTAAATCCGACGACGCAGATGAGCAGAATGCGGCGGCGGCCGAAGCGGTTAGCAAGCCAGCCGGCCATGGGCAGGATGATAGCGTTTGAGACCAGGTACGAGGTAACAACCCATGTGCCTTCTTCTACCGTCGCGCCCATGTTACCGGCGATGTGGGGTATGGAGACGTTGACCACAGTGGTGTCGAGGATCTCCATGAACGTGGCCAGCATCACAGCGATGGTCACGATCCAGGGGTTGACGGGCGCTCGCGCGCCGCTAGGCACTTCTGCTGTCACCGAAAAAATTGTAGGGAACTGGGTTGAGGAAGTCGGTGACGTGCAACACATAGGGATTGCCGAAACCAACTGCTTGCAGGCGAAGAAAAACCTGATGCCGAAGTTGTGACCGGTCGCACAGAATGCAAGGCTGCAACAATGCTACGATACGTCCTTATGTCCGCACCCGACTCTTTGTTTGTGCGTGCCTGCCATCGTCTTCCGGTCGAGAGCACCCCAGTATGGTTCATGCGCCAGGCCGGTCGCTACATGCAGCAATACCGCGACGTCCGCAAACACCATTCCTTGGTCGAGATCTGCAAGAAGCCAGAACTCGCGGCCGACGTGACCATCACTGCTGCCGAGTTGCTCAAGGTTGACGCTGCCATCATCTTCGCCGATCTGCTACTGCCGCTCGAGGTCATGGGCTTGCCATTCCATTTCTCCGGCGGCGAGGGGCCGGTCATCGAGAAGCCGGTTCGCACTGCCAAGGACGTGAAGGTGCTGCGCGCTGATCGTGCTGCAGACCTCGGCTACGTTGCGGACGCAGTAGCCCGGGTGGTGAATCATTTCGGCGCCATGCTGCCTGTAATCGGCTTCTGCGGCG
>CAZDYZ010000904.1:0-1680 GCA_964509525.1 uncultured Acidobacteriaceae bacterium | reverse complement strand
GTGAACTTGAAGATCCCCAAGCATTCCAACAGCGGGCGCATTCTCAGGCTTCGCGGCAAGGGCGTGCAAGGCGAGCCGAAAGGCGACCATCTCGTCGAATTGCAAGTGATGACGCCACCGCACCCCGACGCCGCGCTCGAGAGCTTCATCGCCGGTTGGGAGCGCGAGCATCCGTACAATCCGCGGCAGGGAGACGGCAGCAGATGATGATCACCGAGACGGAAGTCGTCGCGCGCTTCAGCCGGCTCAACACACTGGTCCTCGAACATTGGATCGCCGTCGGGTGGCTGAAACCGCATCGCGGCGACGAAGGGTTTCTCTTCGACGATGCCGACATCGCCCGGACGCAGCTTTTGTGCGACCTGTCCTATGACATGGACCTGCGGGATGAAGAGATGGCGATGGTGTTGTCGCTCATGGACCAGCTTCACAGCACGCGCAGCCTGCTCCGCGCCATGACGGCCGCCGTTCATAGCCAGCCGAACGAGATCAGGGAGGCGATCCTGACCAGGGTCCGGCTGCATTTCACGCCCCCCAATCAGGATCGGGATTGAACGGCTTCGGACTCGGAAATCGCCTTGGCAGAAACCGGCCCTGGCGCGCCGCGCCGATAGAAGCGGAACTTGTGAACATTCTCGTTACTGGCTCGGTTTGAGCCTGTCACCCTGTGCCGCGGAGAGCGCCATGTATGTCCCATCCCACTTCGAAGAAAAGCACACCGAAGTTCTCCACGACCTGATTTCCCGCAATCCATGCGGTCTACTGGTGACGCATTGCGCCGAGGGTCTCGATGCCAATCATATCCCGTTCGGGTTGGACAAGGAGGGAGGCCCCCTTGGCGTTCTGTACGCCCATGTCGCGCGCGCCAATCCGGTTTGGCGTAACGTGACCAATGGCGATGATGTCCTGGTGGTGTTTCGGGCTGGCGACGCTTACGTCTCGCCAAACTGGTATCCCAGCAAGCAGGAGTTCCATAACCAGGTTCCGACCTGGAACTACATGGTTGCCCACGCGCACGGTCGCATTGTCGTCCACGACAACGAACGAATGGTGCGAGGCATTGTGGGCCGCCTGACGAGAACCCACGAAGCGATTCAGCCAAAGCCTTGGAAAATGAGCGACAGCCCCAGGGAGTTCATCGATGCCATGGTCGAGGCCGTCGTCGGCATCGAAATTCATATCATCCGGCTGATCGGCAAATCAAAGCTAAGCCAGAACAAAGAGGCGCGAGATATCCGGGCCGCCGGCCAAGCCCTGAAAGCGCAAGGCAACGACGTGGTTGGCAATGCAATGCTCACCCTTCCCGCCGCGAAAGAGTAGTCCGGCACTACGCTGAATCTAGTGGAGCTTTTGAATTTGAGGCGGGTTGATCTAGGCCGGAAGGGGAGAAACGCCGATCGCGTAAGGATGCGCGGCAATCAGCGCCGCATAAAGGGCCAGCGCCGCCACGGCGCGCCACGGGTCCAGGCGCAATTCGCGAAGGCGGACGCGCCCTTCGAGGAGCGCCGCGAAAGGCAACGCCGACGTTTTTGCCGCCCGGTCAGCCCATAAAGTTTCGCCCCACTGCTTTCGCTTCCGGTCATCGAGAGCGGTCATGCCTGCGACGCCGAAAACGGCGAATAGGCCGAACAGGAGGACGTGGGCCGCGTCCCCGTTCGGAACCATGTGCGCCAGCGCCCA
>CAZDYZ010000903.1:0-3720 GCA_964509525.1 uncultured Acidobacteriaceae bacterium | reverse complement strand
AGTCTCATCTCCATTAAGTGAAAATCCTGCGGGGGCTAAATTAGTAGCCCCTGGCACATCATTAAGCGATCTTGTGAAGCTACCCGGTTGGCGTCGAGTGTTGGTGCAAAGCCACAGGAAACTCGCTGCCGGAACCTGCGCAGCTTCAGACGGGGCACCCCGAAAGGTGCGCTCAAGTTCTCGGTCAGGAATGCTCATCCTCTGAAGTGTGCCGACCCTACGCCCCTGTTTCCCAAGTTGACAAAGGCGAGTTCGACAGCGGCAAAGCGTCCTCAGGTACAAAAGCATCAGCTATAATCTCGAACCTTGGGGGATGAGTGACGTCGGTTGGTGTAAGTCCAGGACAAAGGATTCAGTCCCAATGGGGAGCCGGCGGGTTCGCTTCACCACCGAAGCAGATATTGTTTCTGAGCCTTTTGCTTATCTTTGCGACGGTCGTACTGTATTACTCGTTGGACAGTCACCCGTTCGTTAATTTCGATGACAATCTCTACGTAACTGAGAACGTTCACGTTGCCTCAGGGTTGCACTGGGAGACGGTCAAATGGGCGTTCACTACGTTCGATCAGGGGAACTGGCACCCCTTAACCTGGCTTTCACATGCTGCAGATTGCCAATTCTTCCAGCTCAATCCCGCTGGACACCATGATACAAACCTGACTTTGCATGTCTTGAACGTGCTGCTGCTTTTCTGGGTGTTGCAGCAAGCAACCGGTTACATCGGCCGTAGCGCGATGGTGGCTGCGCTGTTTGCGCTGCACCCCATCAATGTCGAAACGGTGGTCTGGATCTCGGAACGCAAGAACCTACTCAGCATGACGTTTTTCCTGCTTGCCATCGGCGCTTACCGTCACTATGCCCTTAAACCTACGGTTGGTCGCTATGCTGTTGTCGCATTATGCTATGCGCTGGGTTTGATGTCGAAGCCTCAAGTAATTACTCTGCCTTGTGTTCTGCTCCTATGGGACTACTGGCCTTTGCAGCGGCTGTGGGCCGCTAGGCAGAAGTTTTCGGCGGCTGCAGCAACGACACACATCCCTGAAAAGACGTTGTCCTGGCTCATAGTGGAGAAGCTTCCTCTGTTGACCCTTTCCGTGGCGAGCGCCTTGATCACTGTAAGAGCGCAACGAGCAGGTCATGCAATGAGGTTGTATCCTTGGGTGATTCGACTGGAGAACGTCATTGTTTCCTACGCTAGATATGTGAAGAAAGCATTCTGGCCTTTTGACCTTTCACCCATGTATCCCCACCCCGGCGATTCCCTAGCCAAGTGGCAGATATTTGCAGCATTGCTGTTCATGCTTGGCACGACCGCGTTGGCTGCGGGCGAGTGGCGCCGTCGCAGCTATCTGACAGTAGGATGGTTCTGGTTTCTGGGGACCCTGGTGCCGATGGTCGGTTTTGTGCAAGTGGGCGTTCAAGCAATGGCAGACAGATACGCATACCTGCCGCTGATCGGCCTGTTCATCATGGTTTGCTGGGGCGTAGCGGATGCGGCTGAGCGTCAGCATGTATCTAGCGCCTGGCTAGGCATCGTCAGCGCCGTAGCGCTGTTAGCATTGGGGTTGGTTGCTCATAAACAAATTGGCTACTGGGAAAACAATGTAAGGTTGTGGTCGCACGCTCTTGCAGTCACGAGCGACAACTGGCTAGCCGAGAACAATCTTGGTGGGGCGCTGATGGAGGAGGGCAAGCCGGAGCAGGCGATATCCCACTTCAGAGCAGCGGCTGCCATTTACCCGGCCGATCCTGTCAGTCATCTGGACATCGGCTTCTACGAACAGCAGCACAAGAATTGGCCGCAAGCCATAGAGCAGTACAACGAGGTGCTGAAGGTCACGCCGAGCCCCAAGCTCAGGGCTGAGGCATACAACAATCTTGCCATGGTCGACCGCGATCTCGGCGATTATGTAGCAGCCCGGGACCACTTCCAACAGGCTGTTAACGCTAGCCCTGGTTATGTGAGGGCATGGGTGGGTCTGGGACTGGCGGCACAAAAAACGGGTGATCTCCGTCTAGCCGTTCAGGCCTACTCCCGTGCCATCCAGATCGAGCCTTCTGGTCTTGGTTACCTGCTGCTCGCCCGGGCTTTGGAACAAAGCGGCCACCAAGAAGAAGCCCAGGCAGCCACTCAGCAGGCCAAGAGACGGTCCGAGAATTTCGCCGAGACCCAGCGTGTTGCCGACCGCCTTCTCGCGGAATAATGCTCGATGGATACGAATCATCCCGCCAAGGAGAACAAGTGAGATCGGCTGGTCTCAAGGCTGAGAAGCAGACTCGATCGCGGCTGGCCATCGGCGTGCTAACTTTGCCGCGTGGCCAGATACTAACTCTCGGTCTCCTTTTGACAATCGCAACCGTCGTCCTTTACTACCCAGTACACGGCCACCCGTTTGCCGACTACGATGATGGAGACTACGTAACCGAAAACTTGCACGTGAAATCTGGTTTGCACTGGAGCACGGTAAGATGGGCGTTCACGACCTACGACGCCGCAAATTGGCATCCGCTAACCTGGATGTCCCACGCTGCTGATGTCCAGTTCTTTCGGCTCAATCCCGCTGGGCATCATGACGTCAACCTGCTTCTGCACACGCTGAATGTGGTCCTGCTGTACTGGGTACTGTGGCGAGCGACAGATCACGTTGGCCGCAGCGCAATGGTGGCGGCGCTGTTTGCGCTGCATCCGATCAATGTCGAATCCGTGGTGTGGATTGCCGAACGCAAGAACCTATTGAGTATGACATTTTTCCTGCTCGCCTTGGGCGCCTATAGATGGTATGTCCTCAGGCCTCAGGTTAGTCGGTACCTTGTGGTCGCATTTCTTTACGCGCTAGGGCTAATGTGCAAGCCTCAGGTAATTACACTGCCTTGCGTTCTGCTGCTTTGGGATTACTGGCCCCTGGGCCGAATGTTCTCCACCGGCCAGGAATCCGCCCAAACAACCTTCGTGCCTAACAGCTTTTCCCGCCTGGTGTTGGAGAAGATTCCGCTTTTTGCTCTTTCGGCAGCTAGCGCGGTCATAACTATCCAAGCGCAGGCAGCAGGAGGCGCTACCAGTTGGTATCCACGTTCCATGCGTCTCGGGAACGCGATCATTTCCTATGTAAGTTACTTGGGCAAAGCCTTCTGGCCGGCACGGCTTTCCCCTCTGTACCCTCATCCCGGCTCCCTCAGAACGTGGCAAGTGGTAGCGGCATTTCTCTTGCTGCTAGGCATTACCGGTTTGGTCATAGCTGGTCGTCGCCACCGCTATCTGGTGACCGGATGGTTTTGGCTGCTGGGCACTCTGGTGCCGATGATAGGTCTCAAGCAGGTTGGCGCCCAGGCGATGGCAGATCGCTATGCTTATGAGCCTTTCATAGGTCTGTTCATCATGGTCTGCTGGGGTTTGGGGGAATGGCGCGAAAAACAACATGTGGCTATTGCCTGGCTGGCTCTTCCGAGCATCGCAGCCCTGTTGGTGTTGATGGTTGTGAGTCATCGTCAGATTGACCACTGGCGCGACCACGTGACGTTGTGGACGCATGCCTTGCGAGTCACCAGCGGCAATTCTCGGGCCGAGAACAACCTAGGCATGGCGCTTCTGCGCCGGGGTCAGATGGAAGATGCCATTCTGCACTTTCGGGCAGCAGTGGCGATTGACCCCTCCGACGCTGTCAGCAACATGAACGTCGGCATCTATGAGCATTCGCACCATCACCTGCTGCAGGCGATCGA
>CAZDYZ010000902.1:0-2567 GCA_964509525.1 uncultured Acidobacteriaceae bacterium | reverse complement strand
GCGACGGACTCCGCATACTTCGCTCTGGAAACCTAGCATTTGCGCTCCCTGCCCATCAAGTGACCCATCAATCCGGTCGCGATGGTGTGAGATGGCATGCGAGGGTAGGCGTAGACGGTGCTCGCCGAAAACTAGCGCTGGGTTTGGTACGGAGCCAGGGAGCGCTTCAACATCGTCCCGGCGCACATCCAAGGTGGGAGTTCCACGGGTCAGCAGGCGCACCCATATTTCATCCGTCGGTGCATAGGACGGACGGCTGTCGGAGTCACTTCGTTTTGCGAGGCGGCTTGGTGCAGTGGTGCCGATGAATGAATGGCACTCAAACGGGGCGCTGGTCCCTAAGCCTGTCTTTCGGCCTGAATTGAAATCTTCGCGGCGGCCTCCCATTCCTCTGTCGACTGCGTTCGCAGCGCCTTCGAGGGCTCGCTAGTGGCGACGTCGCTTACTCCGTTACCAAAGCCTCCATCTCGCGGTGCTTGCCCTGCTTGAAGGCGAACATCACCACATCGCCAACATCGCCGCCATATTGGTCGCGCATCCCGCCATTATGAATTCCGGTTGCGCGAAGGATACTGTATATTATTACAGTATGCAGCCGACCTCCCCAACCTTCCGCTGCTCGGCCTGCGGTCACGAAGACTACGACCGAGTTGTCGTGGAGCGCTCTGACGCCACTCGGTACCCAACGGAGTTCATTGCCTGCGGAAAATGTCAGAGCATGTTCTGGCGTCCGGAATTAGCCCGGACCCCAAGGGCGCCCGATCTAAGGAAGACTTGGCTGCCCGCAAGCTAGTCGGCAGCCAAAATAGCGTTTGGAAGGAGGCGTTTCAATGAGTCAGGAGCTCCCGCTTTTGGTCCCCGCATCCGTTGGCGCCAAGATTATTGGCGTAAGCGAGCGCACATTTCACGCATTTCGAAAGCGGGAAGATTTTCCGAAGCCAATCGTGCTGGGCCCTCGTGCGGTGCGGTGGCGGCGCCAGGAGATTGAAGCCTGGGTTGCCGGATTGCAGGTCGAGACGATGCCTCGACCACAACCCGAGCGATTGGCGAACAGCAAGCGCGGGAGAAAATCCGCAGAGCACTGAAAATCGATACAAACTCAGCCAAAGGTACTCGAGGTACTCGAGGTACTCGAAGAACGGCAATCGCACCGCGGCCAGCCGATTGTTCCTCGGGAGGTTTTACAGATCGGCGAGATCGCGATAGCCTTTTACCGCGATCTGCTTCGAGACGCCGAACAATATTTCATCAAGTGACTAATCCTTCGAGCGGCGGTCCGAAACTTGGCTTTGGCTAGACCCGTCTTTGATCTTCGTCCGGTCTTGCGGTCATGCCGAGCAATCAGGATGATGCGGACCCCACCCATCGAGCCCAGTACCCATGACTTTTCTCCTCTTCATTGTCGTCATCGTTCTCATTGTCGTTGGCGTGTTGTGCTTCCAGGCGAAGAAGCAAGCCCGCACAGATGAAGGCGAGTGGCCTTATTACGCTAAGAAACCATTGAGCGCCGTCGAGCAGATCTTTTACTTCCGACTGGTTCAAGCACTACCGGACAAGATTGTCCTCGCACAAGTTGGTCTCACTCGGCTGCTCGGGGTGAAAAAGGGGAACAACTTCGCCGCGTGGTTCAACCGTATCAGCCAACTGAGCGCGGACTTCGTCATCTGCGCCAAGGACAGCAGCGTGCTCGCGGTGATTGAGTTGGACGACTCTTCCCATGAGCGCGAGGATCGGAAAGCCGCAGACCACAAGAAAACGCGGGCGTTGACCGCTGCTGGATTGCGGATCATCCGGGTGCAGGCGAAGGCGCTGCCGGACGAAGCAGGGATCAAGGCGTTGGTCGCACAGTAACTCGAAAAGGTTGCGCAAAACTGGCGTCATCGACGAACATGCGACGTACGGCGACTGCTACTCCTCCGCGGCCGAACAACATCGGCAAGCGTGGCTCCATCATTGGGATCAACGGCGACAAGCGCTTCTTCAAAATCGAGGACGAAATCGTACGCCGGGAACGCACGTCGACCGGCGAAAACCCCAAGCTGATTTACTTCCAAAGGCTACGGTTCGACGGTCAGCGGCGACGCTTTTACCGCTTTACTTATTACATGCTCGGGGTGAAGCCGCGCGTGCGCGGGCGTTGGGTCTTCGGGCAATATTCACTCGTGATTCCGACACGACAGCTCAGAGCGTTTCTCGACGCGGCCAAGGCCCGAGGCTGAGACGGGGTTGAGCCATGAAGCGACAGAACACGCAACTCGAAGCCGCCGGGGCCGAATTTCTGGTGCTCGGGCACCTCCTCATCGAAGGCATTCGGGCTTTCAAAAGCTACACGAACACAAAGGGCTACGACCTCATCGCGGCGAACGCGGAGAAGAATACTTCCGTCCGAATCCAGGTGAAGAGCCGGTGGCGCACGAATGCCGAGGGCTTCATCATTAAGAACTTCGACTGCGACTTTGTCGTGCTCGCACTTTTGAATCGAGGCTCCAAGGACGGAAAAGTTGGAGCCGAGCCGCCCGAGTATTTCGTTATCCCTGTCGAGGTCGCCAAGCAGTTGCCGCGCACCG
>CAZDYZ010000901.1:0-1873 GCA_964509525.1 uncultured Acidobacteriaceae bacterium | reverse complement strand
GTCGCCCACCGAGGGCGACGTCTTTCTCGCCTTCCTGGAACAGGTGCTGGTGCCACGGCTGGAACCGGGGCACGTCGTAATCCTAGACAACTTGACGGCCCACAAAGTCGAGGGCGTGCGTCAGCTCATCGAAAGCCGCGGTGCGCAACTGCTCTATCTGCCGCCCTACTCCCCCGACTTCAACCCCATCGAGCAAGCTTGGTCCAAGATCAAACAATTACTGCGGGGCATCAAGGCTCGCGTTCTGCAACAGCTCGAACCCGCCATCGCCCACACCTTGGCTGCCATCACGGCTCAAGACGCACAAGCGTTCTTCCGCCACTGCGGATACGGGATACAGGGACTATGAAAATGCTTTAGTTTATCGTCCAAACGAGGCCGACCTAATTCTGCTCGTTCGTAAGGGGCGGATTGTGCAACGCAACCCCAGCTTCGGGTAGGTAAGAGTTCAACCACTCCGTGGGAGGTAGGGGGCGCTGTTCCCGTGGATGCTGGCGACAGCCGCGACATGCTAGCGATGTCTGAAGCTGACAGTCGGCTGGATGCCACTCCCCTTTGGAGTGACTGGCTGAGGGGAGGTCTGGATCATCCCACCGTCCCACTGGTGCAGCAGCTACGCAAGGCCGTTGAGGAGCCGCAAAGGTGCCATAGAAACTCAGCCGAGACGTTACAGTGAGTTCCTGTAAATGGAGCCTCCGGAAAGACTGCCGAGTTTGCGGGACTTAGGCTAACTGTCGTAATCAAGGCGATTACACTCATTGACTACTTTTGAAGGTCTTGCCTGTTACCCGTTCGGGTTTTTGCTGTGATTAGCGGCCAGAACAATGTGAACGCTCCGTATGACAGCACTGCGTAGATCGGGATCACACTGATCGGGACAGTCCACGGAACGTGTAACTACCGCCTCATGGATGAGGTGCGGCGAGAGAAATACTAGCAATCCACCGAAGGAGATAAAGCCGAAGATAGCACGGCCCGCAGTTCATTGGAGTATTGCAGTCTTACCGTGATTAGAAGGCATCGCCTTAACTGCTGTGGACAGCCGATAGCGCTCAAGTTCCAGGTTCCGTCGCGTCTGCCTCCGACAGGAAGTCCTTATACGAGCGGATCGCATTCAGCTGATGCTGGCTTAAGCCGCGCAGCTGTTCCTCTTCCAACCTGCCCTTACGGCGTCGTGTCAGGTGATCCTCCAGATCCCACAGTTCCGAAGGCTGCGCCTTACGAAAACAGACCTGTTAGGAGACACTTACTGCTCCGTGGGAATCGAGAGCAACGCGAAGCTGATTCTCGCTCGGCATTTGGGCGTCGCAGCGCACACGATGAGCGGCTCTTTGCGGAGAAACTGCGCATGCCACGCTTTTTGCAGACAGAACGACTTGCATTGGTTTTTGAGCTTGCATTTCCCATGAACTCCCCTCATGATCTCGGGGTGTCACGCAGGAGCGAATGAATGACTACTTTCCGCAGAGACATCCAGATTGTAATGTTGGCTATGGTTGTAGTCGTCTTGTTTGCAGGTGCAGCCCTTTGCCCAGCATCTGCACAAACCCGCTACAAGTCCGTTTACAACGGACACGAGATTATCTATCCGGAATCCAGCATCCCCTGGCCCGGTCGCCCTCACACGAACTACTTTTTCGTCGACTCGGACCAACCGGCCCCTCAACCGCCGCCGGGTACTGAAACCCCAGGGTCAGTAGCCTGCGTATACAAGTTGGTGGCTGGACCGAGCGGCTGCCCGATTGCTACAAGCACAACAGTGCCCAACGGTGGTATCGGCGCTATTGCCATCGTCGACGCCGGTTACTACCCGACCGCACAGTCTGACCTGGATGCTTTTGACTCCTACTTTGGTATTCCGGCTACGACCATT
>CAZDYZ010000900.1:0-3439 GCA_964509525.1 uncultured Acidobacteriaceae bacterium | reverse complement strand
CTGGAGAAGCCCCTAACCATGGAGATCAAAGGACGTAACCTGATTGAGGGCGTACCCAAGACCATCACCATTGACGACAGCGAGATTCGAGAGTCGCTCGGCGAGTGCGTCTCGACGGTGATGAACGCGATTCGCGTGGCTCTGGAGCGCACGCCGCCAGAGCTGTCAGCCGACATCAGCGATCGAGGTATTGTGCTAACCGGTGGAGGTGCACTGCTGAAAAATCTCGACAAGCGAATTCGTGAAGAAACCGGGCTGCCCGTTTCCATCGCGGATGACCCTCTTTGCAGCGTAGTGCTGGGCACTGGAAGAATGCTAAGCGACTTCAAGCTGCTGCGGAAAATATCGATTGACTGACCGCGCGGCTAGTTTGGTGCGATGGGAGAGACTAGGACTAAGGACAAAGTAGCGCATACCTCCCGAAATAGGCGAAAAAAAGCGGGCTGCTTGAAACTTTCGAAACCATTTTGCTGGGTGGCTTAATCGCCGGCGCTTTGGATGGCCTCGATGCCGCGCTCTTTTATCCTTTGTCTTTTGGGGTCATGCTTACCACGCTTTTTCAGGACATCGCCCGCGGATTGCGCGAAGCTGGATCTCTTCGCTGAGGGAGGCTGGTACACAAAGATTCCGGGGATAGGGTACGTCTCTCGATTGCCATCGGAGTAGCTGCTGTTTATTTCGTGGCAGCTTCTGATTGTCCCCGTGCTTTTCCGCCAGCGACGAACTTTGGAGTCCTGGATCAGTTGACTTGACACACCCTGTGTGCTGGTCTTCCCACGGCTTTGATGGAGCGACGATCGGCCGCCCGGTGATTCGGGTCCGGGACCGGTAGGCGTATGGACACATTCCTCGGCCGCTTTAAGAATCTGATAGTGCTGGCCGCCATTCTATTCGCCCAGATCATTGGGCTGGCGGTGCAGGTACGCCGACCCTCGCAGCTGGGTGAAACTCGCCTTATCCGGCTGTGGGCGGTTTCCGCCGTCACTCCTGTCGAAAGTGCCGTAGTGCACGTGCAAAAGTTGTTGCGCAACACCTGGACCAACTACCTCTATCTACGCGGGGTTCGCCGGGAGAACCGGGATCTGCGGGCGCAGATCGAGCGCATGAAGATCGAGGAGGCCCGGCTTGGCGAAGATGCACGCATGGCGCGGCGCGTGCAGACGCTGCTGGCTTTCAAGGAGCAATATGTCGAAAACACCGTGGCAGCGCAAGTTATTGGCACCAGCGGCAGTGAGCAGTCGCGTGTGCTCTACATCGACAAGGGAGCCAAGGACGGGATCAAGCCTGACATGGCTGTCATCACTCCGACGGGCATCGTTGGCAAGATCGTGCAAGTGTTCCCGGGATCAGCCCAGGTGCTTCCCATTAACGACCAATTCAGCGGCGTGGGGGTGGCGCTTAAGGACACGCGCCTCCAGGGCATTCTCAAGGGCGCACAGAACGGGGCGACGACGCTGCAATACGTAATGAGCGACGAGAAGGTGGAACCGGGCGAAGAAATTATCACCAGCGGAGGTGACCGTATCTTTCCCAAGGGCTTGCCGGTCGGAAAGGTCGTTACGGTTGAGCCAGGCAAGGACTTGTTTCTCAATATTCGCGTTATTCCTTCTGCGCATCTCGATCAACTCGAAGAAGTACTTGTCGTAACCAGGATTACGGAAAAATTGCCCGACAGCAAGGATCTGGGACCGATTCGAGCAGCCGACATTCTCGCCGAACGTCTACCGACGGTTCCAACAAAACCGGGAGCGGATGGTGGCACTGGCAAGCCGACGAGCTCCAGCGCTGCAGGAGCTCCCGGAGGTGCAGCCAGTGCGACAGTTGCCCATCCCTCCGCGACAGGAACTGCCTCTGTCAGCAAGCCCACCGCTGGCACCACAGCTGTGCCCGCTGGCAAGCCCATCGCCCCTGCTCCGACTGCTCGCAACACGTCAGGGACTACGACCGCAGGCAGCACCGGAAGTTCCACCCCTGGAACCGCGGCCGGCGCACACTCTGCATCAACAACCGTCCCCAAACCGTTGAACAGTGCGGCACCAGGCGTGCCGAGTTCGCCTCCGCCAACGGATGCGACGCCAGCGACCGCGTCACCACCGTCAAATGGCGATGCTTCCACCCCGGCGCCCAAGAAAACGTCGCCCAATCTGGAACAAACACCAAGTGCCAAACCCGACCAGCCTGCCAAACCCCCAGTAACCGAGCAGCCCCAGCCGTGAGCGACCGCGTCATGCCATTCCGCGGCAGCTACACTTCACGCGAACAAGTCGCGGTCTACGATTTCAGCTGGCCGGCACTTATCTTCATCCCGCTGGTAGCGGTCCTGATTCAAGTCTTCATTCCGGTAAGGGTGCGTTACTTTCCCATCATTGATCTGCCGTTCATGGTAACCATCTTCTTTGCGTTTACGCGACGCAATCCGGTCAGTGGTTGCCTTACAGGTTGCATCATCGGCTTGATGCAGGATCTGTTTGCCGGCCCAAATCATCCGCTGGGAATGTACGGAATTGCGCTGACGATCATTGGATATCTCGCGTCGTCACTGGGGCTGAAGATTGACGTCGAGAATCCCGGCTCGCGGTTTCTGATCACTTATGTTTTTTTCGTCCTTCACCAGGGGATTTACTATGGAGTGGCACACGGATTGTTGCGCCAGAGCCAGCAGTGGAGTTGGAGCCATGTCGCGATCTCGGCGCTGGCCAATGCAGTAATCGGGTTGTTGGTCTTCGCGTTTCTGGATAGGTTCAAGCAAACGTAGAGAACCGAATCGGGAAGGCGCTGGCATCTGTGCGGCCCCGTCCGCCGCCACCGCCCTGCCGGCAAGAAGGGGTTGCAAGTCGCCGTTCCTTCGCGACTTTGCCCTTAGGTCGTCCTCCCAATTGAATGCTGTCCCCGATAAGCCCGCTCGGTCGCTGTCCCGCGCCGGCGCTTAAAAGCGTTAAGAAATAACAAATGTGAGGAGGCAAGCCGATCTTTCCTGGGCGGGTTCCGCGAATCGGGCTACAATAAAGTGGGATTTTGCTCGCGTGGCGATTGACGACGAGGGTGATCTTGATCTAAAGCGAAGCAGGGTCAATCCAGTGTAGCTGTTGGGACGCCGGGGAAACTTTACTCGTCGTATAGTTCGCAGCTTTGCAGCTAAAGCAGCGCCAGCGAAAGTTGTAATCTTTGATGTTCGGTCGAGAGGAAAAAGTCTCACAGCTCCGGCTCACTGCAGTGCAGTACATCCTGCTGGGGGTTTTTCTCGTCCTTGCGTTTGGGCTCTGGCGCCTGCAGGTGGCGCGCAGCGACTACTACACAACGCTTGCTGAACAAAACCGTGTCAAACAGGTTCCGATGCTTGCACCGCGCGGCAAGATTGTCGATCGCGAAGGGCGCATCATTGTTGACAACTATCCGTCCACTACGGCGCTGTTGCTGCGCGATGTCGAAGATCTGCCCG
>CAZDYZ010000899.1:0-9914 GCA_964509525.1 uncultured Acidobacteriaceae bacterium | reverse complement strand
CTGGCCAAATTCGAGCGCATCAAGATTTTCTTCGTCAGCCCGCCTAAGCTTCAGATGAAGCCTGACATCCTGCAATACCTCGATCGCCACGGCGTCCACTATGAGGTGGAATCAGAGATCGATCGCGTGGTCGGGAAAGCTGATGTCGTGTATCAGACTCGTATCCGGTCAGAACGATTACCTTTGGAGTCAGGTTCACTGCGCTATGCAATCAATTCGAGCGTGCTGCGACACATGAAGCCCGATGCGATGATCCTTCACCCTTTACCCCGAACTGTGGAGCTGGACGAGACGGTAGACGACGACCCCCGTGCATTTTATTTCCGCCAGGCAACGAATGGGTTGTACGTGAGAATGGCGTTGCTGACCATGCTTCTGGATAAATAGTGCGATGACACGGAGAGGACAACCGATCCAGTGAGGAGATTATGGAGCTCACCGAAGAACTGCGCAGCACCGAACTGATCGAACTCGAAACCCTTTATGGAGCTCACAACTACCACCCTCTCGACGTTGTCATCGAACGCGCCCAGGGTGTCTGGGTTTATGACCCTGAGGGAAACCGTTATCTCGACTGCCTGGCGTCGTACTCCGCGGTGAACCAGGGACACTGCCACCCGACAATTCTGCGGGCCATGCTTGAGCAGGCTCGCAAAGTCACCCTCACCTCACGTGCATTCCACAACGATCAGCTTCCGCTGCTGTGCCAGGAACTGCACGAGTTGAGTGGCTTCGACAAGGTGCTGCCGATGAACTCCGGGAGTGAGGCCGTCGAAACAGCCATCAAGGCTGCCCGCAAATGGGGGTATAAGGTCAAGGGCATTCCCGACGGACGCGCCGAAATTATCGTTTGCGCCAACAACTTCCACGGTCGGACGGTGACCATTGTCGGCTTTTCCACCGATGAGCAATACCGCGATGGCTTTGGGCCCTTCTCTCCTGGGTTCAGGGTCATTGCGTTCGGCGACGCCAACCAACTGAAAGATGTCATCACGCCCAACACCTGCGCTTTTCTGGTGGAACCGATTCAAGGTGAGGCCGGGATCATCATTCCGCCTGACGGATTCCTGCGGCAGGCGGCTGCAATCTGCCGCGAGAACCAGGTACTCCTGATGGTGGATGAAATCCAGTCGGGCCTGGGCCGGACGGGCCAACTCTTTGCCTATATGCATGAAGGCGTCGAGCCCGATGTCGTAATGATTGGCAAAGCGTTATCCGGTGGCTTCTACCCAGTATCAGCCGTGTTGGCTTCGAAAGAGGTGCTGGGAGTATTCCAACCCGGGGATCATGGCAGCACTTTCGGCGGCAATCCTCTGGCCTGCGCGGTTGCGCGCGCCGCACTCCGAGTACTGGTTGAAGAGCAACTGATTCAGCGCTCTGCCGAACTTGGCGACTACTTTCTCCAGCAACTGCGAACCTTGCGCAATCCGCACCTTCGCGAAGTACGCGGCCGGGGGCTTTGGATAGGCATAGAGCTGAATGTTCCCGCACGTCCCTGCTGCGAGGCTCTCAAAACGCTGCACGTGCTCTGCAAAGAGACCCACGAATACGTGATTCGTGTTGCTCCCCCTCTGGTGATTTCTCGCGGAGAGATCGACTGGGCATGCGAACGGATCAGAAAAGTTGTTGAGCAGTTGCCCTGAAAGCGACTCCTTGACGGCTGCAGGGAAAGTTGCCGAACCTGGCGAAACGCTGATCAATACAGCTTGCGTTGGCGGGAACCTTAGCTGGAGTTGGATCGTACTGTCGGCATCGGCTTATGCCAAGGAGGTGCACCCATGGGCGTGGTCGATCCACGGTATTGGTCGTTTGGGTGGGCTTGGGTCCTGCTGTGCTGCGCATTGGTGCTGCATGTGGCCGATGAGGCCACTACCGGTTTTCTCCGTGTCTACAATCCCACCGTGCTGGCGCTTCGTACGAAATTGGGCTGGTGGCCGATGCCGACCTTCGAATTTCGTGAGTGGCTTTATGGCCTTGTTGCGGCTTGCGCAGTGCTGCTAGCGCTTTCGGTTCTGGCCTTTCGTGGTTTGAGTTGGATGCGATGGCTCGCATATCTTTTCGCGGTGGTAATGCTGCTAAACGCTGTCGGACATACCCTCGCCACAATCTTTGGCCGAACGGTTGACAGTGTCAGATTTCCCCGACCCGCACCAGGATTCTGGTCCTCGCCGCTGATGGCAGCAGCCGCGATCAATCTGCTCGTGCAGGTTGGACGTATTACAGTCCCACGGACTTAGCAAACTGCGCCCCCCGCTGGTTTTCCCGGGGTTTGCTCGGGGCCGCCTAATACTTGCGCATGTGGATTTCGGTGCCGTTACGCTCGAACTTCACTTCATCCATGAGTTGGTTGATCAGGTAGATTCCGCGGCCGTGATTGGAGAATACGTTTTCGGTGGTGGAAGGATCGGGCACGGCCAGGGGATCGAAGCCGTTGCCTGGATCGCGAACCACAATCAGCATGCCGCGTTTTTCATCGCATCCCACGCAGCATTGGACTTTTTTCGTAGGGTCCGCCTTGCAACCATGTACGATGGCATTGGCAAGAGCCTCGCGCAAAGAGGTTTCGATCTCAAACTCCTTGCCAACGGCACACTCCAGCCTGCGGGCCATCTGCATGATCCCTTCCACTACGGGATTGATCGCAGTGGGATCGGCGTTGAGTGTGACCTCAATTCGTATCATCAGTCTATTGGCGATCGAACTTCATAGCAGGCAAGCCGCCAGCCATGTGTTTAGGCCCCCAGACTTGGCACGCTTGGGTTACTGTTACAGAAAAGCTCACGCGGGGTCAAGCGGGAATACACAAAACTGTGACGTCGCCTGGCATCTTCGTGGGGTAGGCAGGCCCTGCGACCCCCACAGGAGGCTGAGTTTCGAGAGAAAATGCCGTGTCAAGCTTCGGAAAGACAGCTTCAATCTGACGGACACAGAATCGTCGAGAATCATCTACAATTGCCGGAATTATACTGGCATTGACGGCGGAACCGATCTCTTCTCACTTTAACATGCGGAAATCCGGAATCGCGATTCTCCTGCTAGTCTACCTGTCGGTCTCTGCCTCGGCTTTGGAGATCACTGTCGCCGCAGCCGCCGACCTGAGTTATGCGTTGAAAGATTTGGCTGCGCGATTCGAAAAAAAAACTGGTGACAAGGTAACATTCTCGTTCGGTTCATCGGGTAACCTGTTTTCGCAGATTCAGAATGGCGCGCCATACGATCTGTTCCTGTCGGCTGACGACCAGTATCCGCAGAGACTTGCCGACGCAGGCCTGATGGATCCTGCTTCGCTGCGAAGCTATGCGATTGGCCACCTGGTGCTATGGGTACCAAATAATTCGGGTCTCGATCCGCAAGAGCTGAAGATGGATCTACTCCGGCAACCCTCGGTACAGCACATCGCTATCGCCAGTCCGCAGCATGCGCCCTACGGGCGCGCCGCAATGGCAGCGCTGGCGTACTTCGGATTGAAGGACAAGCTGGCCAACAAGCTGGTCTTCGGCGAGAGCATCAGCCAGGCAGCACAGTTCGTGCAGTCCGGCAACGCCCAGGCCGGCCTCATCGCACTCTCGCTGGCCGTCTCTCCGGCAATGAAGGGAGCGGGTACATACTGGGAACTGCCGTCTGATTCTTATCCCCGGTTGCGTCAAACCGCGGGCATTGCCACGACGTCGAAGCATAAGCAGGCTGCGCAAGCCTTTCTGGACTATGTGACTTCGCCAGAGGGCACGGCAGTGCTTGAACGGTATGGCTTCGCGGTACCATCGGGCAAATGATCACCCAGGCACTCACCCTTACGCTGCGGTTGGCAGTTGTGGTTTCCGCAATCCTGCTGGCGCTTGGTCTGCCACTGGCATACTGGCTGGCGTTTTCGCACCGACGCTGGAAGTTCCTGGTCGAGTCGATCGTCTCCCTGCCAATCGTGCTGCCGCCAACCGTACTCGGCTTTTACGTGCTTGTCGCCATCGGTCCACGGAGTCCGTTGGGACGTTGGTATCAGACTCTCACCGGCCACAGTTTGGCATTCACCTTTGAAGGCCTGGTTGTCGGTTCGGTGCTTTATAGCCTGCCATTTGCCGTGCAACCCATGGCTGCATCGTTTTCTTCCATTGATAGCAAGCTTCTCGACGCCTCAGCACTGCTGGGCGCTTCGCCATGGCGGACCTTCTGGCGCATTGTGCTGCCGCTGGGACTGCCGGGGGTGTTGGGGAGCTTCGTTTTGAGTTTCGCGCATACGCTCGGCGAGTTCGGTGTTGTGCTGATGATCGGCGGCAACATCCCAGGCGCGACGCAAACCGCTTCCATTCTGATCTACGACCAGGTGCAGGCCCTTGATTACGCTACGGCCAACCGCACGGCACTGCTCCTGCTCACCTTCTGCTTTGCCCTGCTAACGATTTTGTACGGTTTACGGCGACGCGGCACATGGGATGCCTGGGGGTGGAAGTGAAACCGCCAGCACTGGAGGAACAGCTCAGCGTCAGGGTTCGACAATGCTTTTCGGATGGCAGCGGCGTCTCTTCCTTCACGCTGGACGTAAGGTTCGCAGTTTCGGCAGGTTTCGCCATCCTCTTTGGGGCTTCCGGGGCGGGAAAGACAACGCTGCTGGACTGCATCGCCGGCCTGCAAACACCTGACGAAGGCGAAATTGCAATCGGCGGGACAGCCGTTTTCGATTCGCGGTCCGGCCGCAATCTGCCGCCTAACCGCCGCTCGGTCGGGTACTTGTTGCAATCTCTGGCACTTTTTCCGCATATGACGATCCAACAGAACGTGCAGTACGGTCTTGCCGCTTTGGACAGGTCTGAGCGTGAGGCACGTAGCCAGGAAGTCCTGGACTCATTTCGGATTTCGGCCATGGCTGGTCGACGGCCGGGAGGGATCTCGGGTGGCGAGCGCCAGCGCGTTGCCCTGGCACGTGCCCTCGTAACCCAACCGCGGGTGCTTCTGCTCGATGAACCACTTACCGCGCTCGATGCCCTTACCAAGGCACGAATTGTGGATGACCTGCGTGCCTGGAATCAGAAGCGCCGGATTCCCATCCTCTACGTCACCCACGACCCTAACGAGGTGTTTGCCCTGGGTGAAAATATTCTTGTGCTGGAGGCAGGGCGGTTGGTCGCGCAGGGTTCGCCGCACGCTGTCCTGCACCATCCACCTTTGGAAACGGTGGCGCAACTTGCCGGCTTCGAAAACATATTCGAGTGCTCGGTGATTCGCTCTCATCCTGAACAGGGAACCATAACCTGTCGAATCGCAGGCACGGGCCTCGATATCGAGGTTCCGCTGCGACGTATCGATGCTTTGAAGCCACTGTGGGTTGGGATTCGCGCCGGCGATATCCTTATTGCCACCACTGCCCCGCAGGGAATCAGCGCTCGCAATGTGATGGCAGGAGTTGTCATCGCATTGCAGCAGCTCGACGTTACCGTAATCGCGAAGGTAAATTGCGGCGCAGAATTCGAAGTGCACCTCACACCGGCCGCTCGTGAGTCCCTTCATCTGGAAGCCGGTACGCCTGTTTGGCTGGTCTTGAAGACTTACTCCTGCTATGTGCTGCAAAACGATGGTTAGGGGATGCCGCAGCGGGTGAAAACCACTGACGTTGTCCTCTAACGGGTGGTTCATCCCTCACATTGGGGAGTGATTGACCTCACTGCGTACGGGTACGCACGGTCCATACTGGAGATGTTAAGGACGTCCGGAGCGCGGCGGGGGATCGGTTCGCGCCGTTAGCGAAGTCCGGCTGGTTTGAACAATTAGCGTCGACTTCGCGGCTCGTGGCTCGTCCCCATGAAGAGGTGCGAGACAATGCCGACAGTTACGGAACCACCCAAAGTCATCGCGGACGCAAAACCGCAACCGGTTGCGCCTGCTACCCAAGAGCCCGAGCTTTTTGCTGCTGAAATCGAGATGGAGCGCAAGAGCTCCAACTTCATGCCCGTGTTGCTGATTCTGGCGCTGGTGCTTGTAGTGGGCGGGACCATTGTTTACTTTGTGAAGGGTGCTCGGGATGTGCTGACCGTTCCCGTTGCGACCACCGCCATTAACCAGATGCTGCAGGAGCAACAACCGCCAACCATCCGCTTCAGTACAGGCACGGTGGTGTCAAGTTTAAATGAGAAACCGCTCGACCCGCACTACAAGCTGCTGGCCAAGCTCGGAATCGTGACCACGAAGCCGAAGGGCTACAACTCGTTGATTGTTGTCCTGAACCCAGCGGGCGATAAACTGTTCAGCCAGATCACTGGAGTGCAGCAGGCCATCAACCGCGACAAGACGGTGACCTACCTCGTCCCATTGGCCCAGCGCAAGCTGGTGGAGGTGGACAAGGTCACCATGATCAAGCCCCACCTGGCGCAGGTTGACTACACCTGGAAATGGGCGCCCAACCGGCTGGGAACCGAGTTTGACGCGTCCGGCAGCGTGGTCAAGAGCTTCGCCACCTGGGACCGGGCGACCTTGATAAAGTCCTACGGTGTCGACTTCTACAGTGCGCCGCCGACCAAGGCCAGCGTCGTGCTCGTGGAAGGAAAAGACGGAAGCTGGAAACCCTACGTGGAGTAGCTATAGCAAGGTCTGATTGTCGATAGCCCGGAACGGCGGGGCCCCAGATCCCCGCCTTCGGCAGTTTTCTGATGAGCACGAACACAGGACGCAGGGAGCGAACATAGAGTCGGAACGGCGGCTGCCAGGGGCGTCGGTTTCTGGCAGCTGCTCCTCGAAGTTGACAAGTCTATCGCTCGGTAGGCCGGCGAAAATCCAGGCCGAGTGTTGCAACCTGGGGTTATCCTTCCATCTCGTAGTTTGTGCTCCGGGTTTGCAGCAGGAAATGCGACCCAATCGTATCCTCTCCGAATCCCGCGTTCAGTCAGGACGAACCAGCATCAGCCAAAGCAGGCCGATGGAAAGCGTACTCAAAGTTACCGGCACGCCAATCTTCATGTATTGCACAAAGCTGATGTGAGCCTCGCTGCGGGCCTTTTCCACCACGATGATGTTCGCCACAGAACCGGTGATGGTCAGATTTCCCGCCAGGGTGCTGGACATGGCCAGCAGGAGCCATGCGGTATGGGCGTGGTGAAATTGTGGTGGCAGTCCTTTCAGCAGCATGACAGCCGGAACATTGCTGACGATGTTGGACAGCAAAGTCACAACCGCGGCGAAAATGACCGGGCTGTGGAGGTTCAGCCGCTCTGCGGCGCCGAGCAGTTCCTGGGTGATGCCCGCCCGCTCTGCTCCGCCCAGAATCAAGAACAACCCCAGAAACAGCATCAGCAGCGACCAATCGACGTCATCATAAATTGCTTTCGGGGATCGTTGCCGCTGTACCAGCAGCAGAGCACCCCCGATGGCAGCGACCAGCGGCGGCGGAAATCCCATCAGAAATCCAGTCAATACGCCAATCGTGACGGTTACCGCCCAGACAGGATGAACCTGTGGGTCATCGACGGCGCGCATCGGCAGGTTATGCAGGGGCTGAGCTCCACGCGTCTCCTGTCGGACAAACATCCAGTGGAGTAGAGCCCAATCCACGAGAAGGCCGAGAAACGCCACCGGTGCGAGGCGCGTAAGAAAGTCGCGATAGGCGATCCCGGAAACTGACGCGATAAGAATGTTCTGCGGATTTCCCGTGATGGTCGCCGTACTTCCGATGTTGGAGGCTGTCGCCAGCGCGAGCAGATACGGCAAGGGCCGCACCTGCATTCTCCGGCAGATACCCAATACCAGCGGCGCCATGACGAGGCAGACCACATCATTTACCAGGAACGCGGAGAGAATGCCACTGGTAAACACTACGCCGGGCAGCAGCTGGCGTGGACTCAGGTGCTCGATCACCAGATGTGCAACCCCTTGGAAGAATCCGGAAAGGTGCAGGCTGGCAACAATCAGCATCATGGAGAAAAGCAGAACGAGTGTTTCGAAATCGAGGCTCTCGATGGCTGCTTTCGGCGTGAGCACCCCGCAGATGAACATGCATACCGCTCCGATCACCGCCATTGCCGGCCGATCAATTTTTGTCCCCGGCAAACGTCCCATGGCGAAGACGAGGTAGCTTGCCAGGAAGATGAGCCAGGCAACGAGAATATGAAAATGCGAAAGAGTTTGATTGATGCCGGGAATCATTCGCGCTCGTAACGAACTGTGCCTGCCCGCTAGACCGGGCTTATCAGAATCGGAGTATTGTACGGCAGGGATGCGGGGTTGGGTTCGCCCCACGGCCCGGCAGCTTCACGTGGCCAGCAACCCTCTTCCGCAGAATGGAGGCCAAGGCTGATTGCAAGCGACTTGCCCTTGCCTGACCACGGGCGTGGCTGCATAATGAGATCTTCGCCTTTCCTTCGCACCATAAGGAATCGAAAGTGAGCAGCAGCGGACCTCACGGTTTCCAGCCAACCGACCAGCAGCGGCAGGCGATCGAGCATGTATACGGGCCTATGCTGGTGGTGGCCGGCGCAGGAACCGGCAAAACCACGGTGCTGTCGCGTCGTATTGCACACCTCATCAATCGCCAAACCGCGAAGCCGGACGAGATTCTGGCCGTCACCTACACGCGTAACGGCGCTGCCGAACTGGTTGCTCGCACCGGCAGCATCCTTTACCCCAATCTCGGACCACAACAAGCAGCGGCGAAGTTGCTCTCCAGTGGTTTGAGGGCGGACACATTCCACGCCTACTGCTTCTCGCTGTTGCACGATGCGGGAATCCAGTTTGCTCTCCTGAGCGATGAGGACTTCTTTGTTTTGTTGCGCCGGCGCGTCGGTGAGTTGCAACTCAAGTACTTTATCAAGGCTGCTGATCCCGGCAAGTTTCTGAAGGAGCTGATGGAATTCTTCCGACGTTGCCATGACGAGCTACGCACGCCGGATGATTACGATAGTTACTGTGCCCAGCTCGAGCGCAAAGAGATTCCGCTGCCACGAGTAGCGAAGTCGAAGGACGCCGAGTTGATGCAGCAGGAGGAGGTGCTGGGCCGCTGCCACGAAATCGCGCGCGCTTTCCGCTATATCGAAGATCTGCTCAAACAGGAAGGTCTCGGTACCTTCGGACACATCATCACGCGCGCCGTTAGTGTGCTCAGCTCCCGGTACGGGATGTTGCAGAGAGCGCAGAGGCGAGCGCGCTTTATCCTGATCGACGAGTTCCAAGACTCGAATGTTGCGCAGATCCAACTCACGAAGTTACTAGCCGGAGACGACGCCAACGTCTTCGCCGTGGGCGATCCCGACCAGGCGATCTATCGCTTTCGCGGGGCAACCAGCGGGGCTTTCGACCAGTTCCTCAAGACCTTCGGCGCGGAGCGGGTGAAGCGCGTGACCATGTCGGAAAATCGACGCTCAACTCCGCCCATCCTGCGCTGCGCCTATCAGGCAATTCAGTGTAATCCCGAGGTCGGCAGTGTGGAGTTGAAGCATGGCGGCTGGCCGCGGCAGCCGCTCAGTTGTGCACGACTGGAGCGCGAGAAGAACCTGGTCAAGGCCCCGATGGTGCATGCCACGGTGCACAACAGGAACCAGGAGGCTTCGTTCGTCGCCGACGTCATCGAAACCACAAGGCAACGGCGGCCTGCAATGAGGTACAACGAGTTTGCAGTGTTATACCGTAACCATCGGCATCGCAGGGAAGTGGCAGACGAGCTTCGTCGCCGCGGGATTCCGGTACAGGTCAGGGGGGCCGATCTGTTCGACGCGCCGGAGGTTCGCGACGCGGTGGCGGTGTTACGCATCCTGGACGGGCCCGATCCGGTGGCGCTGTTTCGTGTCGCGGCGTTGCCGCAGTTCAGTATTCATCCCGAGCAACTTCGCACCGAACTGGCGCTGGAAGGTAACCGCAGGTCGATCGAAGTGGCTCTGGAGAAAGTCCCCGGCGGACTAGAAGTGATGAAGACGGTGGGCGAAGCACGACGCCTATTGGCT
>CAZDYZ010000898.1:0-8198 GCA_964509525.1 uncultured Acidobacteriaceae bacterium | reverse complement strand
CCATGCCGCGCGAGGTGGCGGATTGGGCACCGAATCCGGAGCAGCTTTACACTCAGGGAGAACTAAAGGAAATCCTGGGTAAGACAATACAAGGATTGCCTCCGAGTTTTCGGACGGTTTTCGTGTTGCGCGATGTTGAGGGCCTCTCCACCGAGGAGACGGCGGAAGCCTTGGATTTGAGTATTCCTGCAGTCAAGTCCCGATTGCTTCGGGCCCGGCTGCAATTGCGCGAGCGTTTGAGCAAGTACTTCAGGAATCGAATTGGTGGAGATGGCAAAAAGTGACCTGCTCTGATTTTCTGAAAGAGCTGACAGACTACCTTGATGGCGCGATGGACGCGCAGACCCAGGCGGAATTGGAAGACCATCTCCAGTGGTGCCACAACTGCTACGTCGTGTGCAATACGACCAAAATGACCATTGAGATTTATCGAGACTCCCACCTCTACGAACTCCCTGAAGATCTGCGTGGCCGCTTGCGTGCGGCCATTTTGTCGAAGTGTCATAGTCTCAAGAGTCATAGCGCCAAGGCGTCAGCGCAACCCGATTCTTCGCAGACGAAGTCTTAGGGCCTTAGAGAGATAGCGCTAAGGTAATCTTCTTGTTACCAAATTGGAAACTCTTCCCCGTTCAAGGTGAACCTGAGCTCCATTGCCTGAATCTAATTAATAGGCGACGGCGTTAGTTGCTTTTTGGAAGGCGCCTCCAGGAAGTTGGGGGGCGGATACCGCGTCTTTGGGCGGTGATTGGCTGTCGTTGGCTGGGTTCATGGAGGGGGCTTATGAGCCTGTTCGATCTTTTCTTCGGCTGTTCGCATAAACGCTGTAGTTTTCCCATCACTGTTCGTGGCAGACAGCGCCGCAGTGAAGCAGCCTTGGTCACCGGAACGTACGTGGTCTGCCTCGAGTGCGGCAGGGAGTTTCCCTATGACTGGGAAGAGATGAAGATAGTGCGCTCCAAACCCCAGACATCGGGGGTACCGGAGCCGAGCACGATTCTCCCCGGCCACAGGGCTGCGTGAACTTCGAAAGTTATAGAGCTTAGCCTGAGACTTTGCGCAGACACTTACGGAAGCACCTTTTGGCAGCATTCAACCATCACCATTCATCTGTTGGCTCGCCACCTCGGGGGCGGTGTTAAGCATTGCTGAGAGGCGCCAGTTTGGTTTGCGAATGGCAGCCGTCGCAGCTCGTGGCTTTACAGTTGGTGAGCGTCAGCAAATCCGGTTCTTTCCGGCTCCGAGGACAGAACATGGCAACACATTTCACAATGCCGGTCTCCCGCCGGCCAAGCCCCGTGGAGCGATTGTTCAATCGCGCCTTTGGATTACTCGTCGGGCTGGGGCTGGGCATGGGACACAACTACCTCCTTCAAGTCCGTGGGCGCAAGAGTGGGAAGGTCTACTCAACCCCAGTCAACCTGCTAGAAATCAATGGCCTGAGGTTCCTGGTCGCTCCTCGCGGCCGGACCGATTGGGCGCTCAACGCCGAGGCTAGCGGAGAGATCACGCTAAAGAGAGGAAGCTTTCGGCAGAGCTTTCGACTGCGCGCCATCTCCGACTCTGAAAAGCCGGAGGTGTTGAAAGCCTATCTCGACCGCTTCCATGCCACAGTGCAGCGATACTTCCCTGTTCCCGCAGGTTCAGATCGGCGCGCGTTCACGAGTTTGGTCGCAAGTTATCCGGTGTACGAGCTGACCGATCCTCAGAGCGCGATGTAAAAAGCGAAAGCTGGCGGCTGGTTTCCTGCACGGAGCCCAGCGATGACCACAGACACCCTCTTCAGCGCTTCACATCTTCGAAAGCGGGGGAATCGTTGCCAGTCTACGCTGTCTGTGGCTGCTTGTCGGTCGTGCATTCTCGGCGAATGCCGTTACCTCAGAGGACTCTGTGCGATGGCTGCGGTGAGCTTAGCCAATCCCAAAGCGGCAGGCTTCGTAGGTTCAGGAGCCTCGTAGGCGCAGGATCGCCTCGCGTCCGTACTTCCTCGCCAAATGCGGTTGTTAATAGAAGCCCGGCGCCAGCGCCGCCGGCGTGCTTTTGTGGAACTGCATTACGGACAATTCAATATTGACCGGACCAGCAACTTCTAGTCATCGTCCCGCTTCGATAGCGTAGGACGATCATCAGCTGGCTGATTCGATGCCTGGCCGTTCTGATCGGGATTGGCGTCAGGACTCTGCTTACGCAGCGTGGGCCTGTCGATGTCCTGCGCCACAACCACCTTCTTGCGGTTTTCCAGCATTGCCAAACGCGCCTTCACATCGTTGAATTCCGACGTATTGACGATATATTCGGGCCTAGCCGGAAGAATGTTCCGGATCTCTTCCTGGCTCTTTTCAATACGATCGGGCGTCTGCGGGTGGGTGGCAAAGGCCTTGGCCAGAGTTCCAGGCTTGCGCTTCTCCTGCGCCTTGATCTTTTCGAAGAACGAGATGAACGCCTGTGGATCGTAGCCCGCTTTGTACATGTACTGCAACCCCAGGTAGTCAGCCTCGGATTCGAAGCCGCGCGTGAACTTCATAAAGGTGAGTGGCAGGGCAAGGTTCAAAGCCATACTGGCAGCTTCATAAATACCCCAGTTACCCACGAAGATCAGTGGAATGGAAGCCAGGTTGGCATAGTTCGCCCTGGTCATTTCGCGCGTGGCGTGGCGGGCAGCGACATGCGCGATCTCATGCGCCATCACGCCGGCCAGTTCAGCCTCGTCATCGGCGGCAAGGATAAGCCCACTGTTCACGTAGAAAAATCCGCCCGGCAAGGCAAATGCGTTGATGTCATCGGAATCGACGACCTTAATCGTAAACGGCACCTTCGCATCCGAGTTGCGGACCAGGTTTTGCCCAATGCGGTTCACGTATTCCGTGACGACAGGGTCCTTCACCATGCGAGCACCGGACTCGACCATCATGGCGTACTGCTTGCCCATCTTGATCTCAGTGTCGTATGAGTACCAGTCACCGAGACCTTTGCCCGAGCCGGCTTTACCGACATTGCGATTACCGATGTCGTCTATGTCGTTCTTGCTTTTGTCGTGCGTAGCCTTGGGCGCGTCGCCGGGCGTGGTCGAACTTGCAGCGTCTGCAGGCTGCGCTTGCGGTGCGGAAGGCTGGGTTTGATCGGGCGAGTTAACTGGCACCTGCGGGGCCGGCGCCTGCGATTGCGTGCCGTCCTGGGCAACGGTAGGCAGAGTCAGGCAAATGCTCAGCAAAATTGCATTCGCAACGGCGAGAGCGCGTGACTTCATGGCAGACTCCGGGGCCTTGCGCTGTCCCCACGTCGACCGGGGTACTCCTGCGCACATTATATGCTTAGAGCGGGTTTATGGCGCAGCGGATTTCGATTTCCTTGCTCCGACACAAAAATTTTGCAATTTACCATCCGACGGCAAGGTCAGCCATAACGGGGTTAAAATGACGGATTCATTAACATCCGGAGGACATAATGGCTAGCGCTACATCGGGCTCCACCCAGACGGCGCAACGCATCTCTATCGAGCAGTTTGTCAGCGGCCTGCGTAAGCTGCGGGAGGACGACTTTGCCGGAGTGACCGCCGCGTTGGACTACATCACCGCTAACCCGGTGAATGCAGAGTCCCTACGACCATACCTGTTCTGGAACGCGCAGCACTACACGCGTAACCTCGTTGACAAGACGGATCTTTACGAGCTGTTGGCCATCTGCTGGGAGCCGGGCATGCGCAGCTCTATCCACAATCACCGAGGCCAGAATTGCTGGATGGCTGCTCCCATTGGCCGCCTGGCAGTGCAGAACTATCGCGTCATCTCTGAGGATCTGGCAGCGCAGCGCTGCGAGATTGTGCCGACAGATGTGGTCGAGATCACGGCCGCGCGACCCGTAGCGGTCGATCCTTTGAATCCCGTGCACGAAGTCCGCAACTGCCGCGAATGGGCTGAACGCGCCGTGAGCCTGCATGTTTATTCGCGGCCCTTTGACTCGTGCATTGTGTATTCCGTGGAACAAAGAACCTGCGGTGAGATCGGGCTCGACTATACGTCGATGTATGGAACACTGGTTTGAGCGACTCTGTTCCCTCATCGCCGACAATGCAGTACCCCGGTGCGGAAAGTACTAGCTGGTTCTTTTCGCCAGCTTGTGCAGAGCTTTCTCCGTGAGCAAAGCAATGCGATACTGATTGAGAAATATGGCCCCCCAGCGAGGTATAGAGGTTGACTGCGGGCCGGTTCCATTCCAATACCTCCCAGCGAAGGGCACGGCACTTCTTGGCAATAGCTATCCTGGCAACTTCGCTCATTAGGCCAGTGGCAATACCTTTGCCTCGCACTTCCGACCGGACGTAGAGATCTTCAAGAAAGATCTGCGGTCCGCAGGTGCTATAGCAATCGAAAAACAGAGCATACCCCGCTGGTTTGCCCTCCCATTCAGCGACCAAAGCATCGAACCTTGGCTATGGACCGAAACCGTCGTTCATGAGGCCTTCCGGTGTGGTGGTCAGCTTGTCAAGCGACTGTTCCGAGTTTGCCAACTCGCGAATCATCTGGAACAAAAGCGGAATATCTTCCCTACCCGCAGCACGAATCGAAAGCAAGGGCCATCTCCATTGCAGTAGCATAACCGCGAAGGCGTGCGTGTGGTCACAATCCGGAGGTGCTTGCCGGCAGTATAATTTCTCCGTTACTCAGCGAGCGGCTCTATGACAGTTATCAGGCAGGACGACCTCATTGAAAGCGTTGCCGAAGCACTGCAATATATCTCCTACTACCATCCAGTCGATTTCATTCGCAGTATGGCAAAGGCCTACGAGAAAGAGCCGTCACCTGCTGCCCGCGACGCGATGGCGCAGATTCTCATTAACTCGCGCATGTGCGCCGAAGGCCACCGGCCCATCTGTCAGGACACGGGCATCGTGACCGTTTTCCTCAAAGTCGGTATGAACGTCCAATGGAGCGCAACCATGTCGGTTGAAGACATGGTCAATGAGGGTGTACGACGCGCCTACCTGCACGAGGATAACAAGCTGCGCGCCAGCATTCTGGCCGATCCGGCAGGAGCACGCAAGAACACTGGCGACAACACTCCAGCCGTAGTGAACGTGTCACTGGTTCTCGGCGACAAGGTTGAAGTCATCCTCGCGGCAAAAGGCGGCGGCTCGGAGGCCAAGTCGAAGTTTGCCATGCTGAATCCGTCAGACTCCGTCGTCGAATGGGTGCTGAAGACTGTACCAACCATGGGCGCTGGATGGTGCCCGCCAGGAATTATCGGCATCGGCATCGGCGGCACGGCCGACAAGGCCATGATTCTGGCTAAAGAGGCCCTGATGGAGCCCATCGACATCCAGGAATTGATAGCGCGCGGGCCGAAGAATACCGCTGAGGAGCTGCGTATCGAGCTGTACAAGAAGATCAACGCGCTGGGCATCGGTGCACAAGGATTGGGTGGGCTGACGACCGTCCTCGACGTGAAGGTGAAGGACTATCCCACTCACGCGGCCAACCTGCCTGTGGCCATGATTCCGAACTGCGCGGCCACGCGTCATGCACACTTTGTCCTCGATGGCTCGGGACCGGTCGCGTTGCAACCGCCCTCACTCGATGATTGGCCGACGCTTACCTACGATCCCGTGGGGGCGCGGCGGATTAACCTGGATACCGTTACACGTGATCAGGTCGCGACGTGGAAACCTGGGCAAGTGTTGTTGCTGAGCGGCAAGCTTCTGACCGGCCGTGATGCCGCCCACAAGCGCATGACCGACAAGCTCAAAGCAAACGAGAAGCTGCCCGTGGACTTCACGAATCGCTTTATTTATTACGTGGGACCTGTTGATCCGGTTAGAGATGAAGTCGTTGGCCCAGCTGGACCAACTACCGCCACCCGCATGGACAAATTCACCCGCCAGATGTTGCGGGAAACCGGACTTCTAGGCATGATCGGCAAGTCCGAGCGCGGACCCGCCGCCATCGAAGCTATCCGTGACCATCAGGCGGTTTATCTGATGGCGGTCGGCGGCGCTGCCTACCTGGTAGCCAAAGCCATCAAGAAGTCCCGCGTCCTGGCATTCCACGATCTGGGCATGGAGGCCATCTACGAGTTCGAGGTGCAGGACATGCCGGTCACCGTCGCCGTAGACTCCAAAGGCAATTCCGTCCACGAGAGTGGCCCTAAGGAGTGGCAGTCGAAGATCGCGGAACTGGTCGAGATCTCGTAACCCAGTTTGCCATCAATATTACCTTTGCCCCAACACTGTACAACTGTGCCCGGGTGCATCAGGCCGGCTACATTGAACTGCCGCTTCCGGAAAGATCCTCTCTGCCAAAGAGTAAAGTCCCGCCCGCGCGTATTTACATCATTATGCCGGACACAGTTGAAAACGATGCAATCGACGAATCGCCCTCGGCTCCCCAAAACCAGACTGCCTCACGTATCTGCAGCCTGCGATGTCTTTTCGCTGTTGTGCTAATCTCAGCGCGGGCATGATCGATGGCTCGGAAAGGTGATTGCCTTTGACCGGCGGCACGCCACAGCTTGCGCCTGCAAGTAGCTCGGTACAAATTCCGCCCGACGAGTTTCCTGTGGAGCTGCGGCAAGCCGTAACTGCGTTTTGTGCAGCGGATACTCTGCGCAAGCGCTGCACCAGCTTCGTGCAAGTCGTCCGCTGGACGCGCGCAGGTCAGCGCAGAGGTATCGAACCGCCGCGCTTGTTTCTGCTCATTCAATTGCTCGAAAGTGCCAGCGAACTGCGCGAACGAGTCCAAGAATCGTTTGGTAAGTTGCTGGCCGAACTAGATTCGCTTTCCCTCTTCGCAGAAACGGGTCTTCCCTCCGTCCATTCTCTTACGAACGAGACCGTGCAGCGTTTAGTGGCCAAGTTGATGCCATCGGCTCGTGAGGACTCCGATGCACGCAAGTTGTTGATGGAGCTCTACCCTTCTGAGCGTCACGCGCGCCAATTTGCAGACATTCCCGCCGAACTTTTCCGGCACATCGCCCAAGTGCTCACACCGGACGGGCAGCCGGGATTCTGGCTGCGGCAGGAACATGACTTGGAAGAAGCCTTGCGGCTGCTTGCGGCGCGAGTCAGCGGCCTGGGGCTGCAGCCTGAAGTTCGCGACCGATCAACCGCCTCAGGAATTGCGCATTCACCCTTCTATGAGTTGTTGCAGGCAACAGAAGAGCTGCTGGCGCACAATCGTGCAGAATCGGTCTCTGTTGTTCTCACCGCCTGGAAGCAGGTCGTAGCCCGTTGCCGCGCTGAGATGGAAGTTGTGTACGAACACATGGAATCAGCGGGCATCAGCGTCGAACTGGTCTTCGATTTGAAAACGATTCAGGCTTGCCTGGTGCGAATGGAGGCAATCGCCAAAGTCCTCAGTGCGAATGATCCGAACGAATTGGACTCAGCCATTCATTCGTTGTTTGTCCGAGTGATCGAAGGGAATGTCTCCGACAAACACATTTCGTCGCTGCTCCGCGAAAACCTGAACCTGCTAGCGCGCAAAGTTGTGGATCGCACAGGGGACACCGGCGAGCATTACATTGCCAACAGCAAGCCGGAATATTGGCACATGTGGCGGGCGGCAATCGGAGGCGGACTGCTGACCGTGTTCACTGCTGCTGTCAAGCTCCGCATCATTGAAGCGCACCTGCCGCCATTCGTCGAGGGCTTCGCCAGCGGAACAAATTACGCGGTCAGTTTCTTGCTGCTGCAGACCTTCGGCCTCGCGCTTGCCACCAAGCAGCCCGCGACCACGGCGGCCGCATTCGCACGCATCATCCGCGACCATCGCGGGCCGCAGCGCTTTGGCAAACTCACCGACTTTGTAGCTCGCATTACCAGCACCCAGTTGGCCGCGGCCATCGGCAATGTTATGGCAGTGTCGGTTGGCGCGGTACTCTTTGAGATGCTCTGGAAAGTAGTTTTTCGCGAGTCCTACCTGCCCGAATTAAGTGCTGCCCATGTCTATGAGACGCTAAACCCGTTGGCTTCCGGAACCGCGCTCTACGCGATAGAAACCGGCGTGATCCTGTGGCTGGCTGCGCTGGCCGGAAGCTGGATAGAAAACGCAGCGGTTTACTATCGCCTTGCGGAGGCCGTCGCTCAGCACCCGCATGTGTCGCGGCTCGGCGGGGCCTTTTCCCGCAACCTGTCGCGCATTGTTAAGCGCAATATCGGCGGCTGGGCGACCAGCATCGTCCTCGGCTATTTGCTGGGCTTTGCCCCG
>CAZDYZ010000897.1:0-2524 GCA_964509525.1 uncultured Acidobacteriaceae bacterium | reverse complement strand
CCAGGCTCGGCGCTTCGCAGCAGCATGGACGATGCTGCATTTCCCCGGTATGCGACCGTTTATCAATGCCGGAGTCCAGCGCGACGCAAAGTTTGGCGCGATAGATGACCTCCGAGACAATTGGTGGTGCTCCGATGTAGGTGCCGACCAGGATCAGCCTAACTACTTGAAATTGTTCGCTCGAGCTCGTTATGGTCCCGCGGTTGATCCAGTAACGGGCAAACCGAGGTTCCCGTCTCAGCCACCCACTTTTCCCGCGTTCCTTACTTCCATGGAACGGAGCAGCGCGGAACAACAGTGGCGAAATCTGGCAGCTATCGGACCTGCCCCTGACTATCTTGGGGACGTCGTTCTTAAGTGGGCGAGGGAAAATCCAACCGACGAACGGATACCCGAAGCACTTCATCTGGTTGTTCGTGCCACGCGTTACGGCTGTACCGACGATGATTCCGGCCAGATCAGCAAGAACGCCTTTGACCTCTTGCACAACCGTTATGCAAGGTCTCCATGGGCGCAGAGAACGCCGTACTGGTTCAAGTAGGGCGCGTGGGCAAGAAGCCTACATCGCCGGATCGACTCACAACATCCTTAGCTTGGAGCACTCAGGGTTAGTTGTACTGTAATGAGCGTTGTCGCCATCGATCCTGACTCATGTTGATGGTGACCGAATCGAAGTGATCCCTCAGGGCTTGAAGCGAACAGGAATTGTCGCTCCTACTCCCTGTCGCACACATTCGTCTGCGGGTACGCTAGAGGCACTCTGTGGCCATAGTTCATAGGTTGAAGATCGGAGTAAGCTGTCGCGAGTTGTCCGGGAAACCATCTGTGTGGCTTGAAATGGCCACGCACTGTAATCCATTCTCTAGGCCTGAGGTTTACCGTCGTCCCCCATTTGGAGCTGGAGCCGTACAATTCTAGCCAGCCCAAAGACGCTACGGTTTGACCACTACCTCCCGCCTTGATCGGCAGCTCGACATGGTATTGAACAGCGTCTCTCTCAGGCTGTAGAAGTGCGCTATCAAGGCTGATAGGAAGTACCACGGGGAGTTGCCCATCATTCTTGACTCTTAGCACTACTGACAATTCCTGCCTGGGATCAATCTCCGCTACACTGAGTGACTCGAGCGAAACTGCCACACTCCTTCTGGTCTCCTTGGCCGCGTCCGTACTGCAGATCATGTACCTTCCAAACTTGACATCGGGGAAGGTTCTGCCTGCGGACGCCCATGAGGTCGATCTGGCGAACCTCCTGAGAGGAAGAGAAAACGCTAAGCAGCAAGCTGAGGGCGAGCGGCGTCGTAATTGGCATGAAGCCACTCTACTCCAGCTCGGACGGATTTCCGGCAAAGAATTGCTATATCGATCATTGAGGCGCAATGCTCCTCTCCACTGTGACGATCAGTTCGACTCCTGTGGTGCTGACATAGAAGTAGACGGCGCATTCTTGGGAAACACGCCAGCTGAAGTACCCCTTGTGGTTGGGGAACGCTCGGTCAGACTCACAAAGAACGGCTATAAACCGTGGGAACGAAAGTTACACGTCCTGTCTGGCGGCAAACAGATTATATCGGCTGAACTGGAGCAGTTGTCTCCATAAACGCTGGAATACGCCACGCACACCCAGTCACTACCGCTCCTCCCGTCTACATGTGCGTTGCCGCAATAAGGCTGAGATCGACCTCTCCAGGGGCAACTAATTCACGAACATTTCGACTTCCTCCCTCGAAGCAAGTGTCGGTTCTCCGGTGTCTAAACTAAGAGGATCGGGGAATACTGCGTCTTTGAAGTTCACGTATTGCGAAGGAGCCTTATGCGTTTCTCTTTCCGGACTCGCTGGTGGCTGTCCTCCTTGGCGCTTGTCTTGGTTGCGTCCTCCGTTGCAGCTTGTGCCCAGGTTCTGTCTGATCCGTGCAGTCCTGTCATTAGTCAGCCTGGCGACGTGTCCCTGCAGCTCTTCTTAAAGAATGGTCAGACGATTTTTCGCGAAGGCGAAATCATCCCGCTTACGGCTGCGTACTCGTCGGCCGTGGAGAAGAAATATTACCTTGACACCCGCGGGTATGACCGCAGCGGGCGGCTGAGCGGGATGGAGGTGTTTTGCATTGCTCCCAACATTGGCACAGATCCGCTCTCGGATTACTTCAATGGAACAATGGGATTCGCCGGCGGCGGAGCCGGTGGGGAGCAAGACTTGAATAGCGATCCGTATTCCATCAGCCTGGAATTGAACGAGTGGAGATCGCTGCCTCTAGGTTCTTATCGCCTAAGCATCTTGAGCCACAGCGTAACCGTTCCAGCAGATGGCAACCCGTATGGATTGGGCACCACCCCGACCCTTCTGCGATCCAACCAGGTCGAGTTTCAGGTCGTGAAGGCTGACCCCGAGTGGCAGGCGGCGCAACTGGCAGCGGCCGAAACGGCGCTCGATTCGTCCACAGGCGAAGATGCGAAACACGCAGCGCGAGTTCTGCGATTTCTGGGATCGGAAGCAGCAACCCAAGAACTGGCGCGGCGCTTCTGGTCC
>CAZDYZ010000896.1:0-3264 GCA_964509525.1 uncultured Acidobacteriaceae bacterium | reverse complement strand
ACCTTCAGCGGCGACGATGGCGAATCTCCGTCCGGCCAATTGGTACTCGACAGCAACGGCAATCTCTACGGGACGACCATCAAGGGCGGACACTACGGCGATGGGGTGATTTGGGAGATCACGCACTATTAGTGCAGCATGTAGAACCATCGTACAGTCCAACCCCTGATGGGCAGCGGGCGGCCTCGGCGGTTCTAATGACCAGACGCTGAAGATGTGGGAGCTGGAAACCGACGCAGTGCTCGCCCACCTTCACCTCCGACAGCAGGGTGAACTGCTGCGCATTTTCCGATGCTCTCAAGCTGATCGTCGCCGGCGACGCCAGCGGCCAGGTCCGTTTCCTCCGCCTCGAAGAGCCGACAACGAAAAAGTGAAAACGGGTCCAGAAGTACGGATTCGGTAACCGGTGTTCACGCCAAGCGACTGAGTACACAGGTGCTGTCTGCTCCGTTGCCCGGATTATGCTCTATGGCGAACTCGGAATTAGCTTCACCCGAGGTCGAGTTGTCCCTATCGGTTGCCCATTACGTGGCCCGAAGAATGCCAAACTTCCTGAAGAGTGCCATATCTTTGGCGCCCTTGATTTGGGTTGGCTCCCCTTTGCCAACCACCAACGATTATTCTCACCCCAGACACATGATCCTCTATTGCTGGGCATGGTGGTCGCAGGCCAGTGCAGCGAGATAGACATTAAATAAGCTAGTCGTGGTGTACCGGGTCGGGATCGAACCCGGGCCACCTCTGATGGACTCCTAAGTTGCTGATTCTACGCATTCACCTAAGGTGGAGTTGCGAGCCTCGCGGCCATGTTTGTCCACTTCTTGTCCAGTGATTCACTGATTCACTGATTCACTGATTCTTTGTTGATCACATTTCAACGCAGACCGAAGTGTATGAACAAGTGAGAACGACTTTGAGTGTTTGGTGAGCATAAGGGTGTACGCGCGTGGGACCATGTTTCCGAGTCTTCTCACTTTGTGCCATGCGGGATATACTGGACGGCAGTATATGAATCGTAGCCAAGGACCCGGGGATGTCCGCGGAGAAGCGTCGATCAACCTACCCTCATAGCCAGAGACGTTAGTAATAAATGACTAATGATGTGCGGCATGTTTTTGGTAATAACCATTAAATATACTGGGTACTAGTATTATAGATGCGTGCGCCAGCGCCTCGCCGAGCGGGGTTCCAAGGACATCGAACTCGATGAATGTGGCCTGGAATGGCTGCCTATGGTGGTTGAAGTTAGGAATAGTGGTACGACGATCTTGCCGCGTATCATTATTTATAGTGTCGTTATTTATAGTGTCGTTCACAATTATAGTGTCGTTCACACACCAGTTAGGGTGTGATCTCCCAGACGACCCCGTCATCGTTTGGGAGACGTGTTGGTCTAGCGCGTCACATTCATTTGTGACCAGCGTCGTCGCACTGCTAGATTCCTGCCGCTTAATCTTCTCTGTTGCAACCTGATCCCGGAGAGAACAGACAGTGGCAAGTACCGTGGCTTTAGCAACCCCGATAATGCAATCGTCGATCGCGGCCCGTTTCGCTGGGCTGGAGAGACTTATCGGCAACACACCGCTGCTGGCGATTGATTACGAGATCAGCGGCCACCGCCGCACCCTCTACGCTAAAAGCGAGCAGATGAATTTCACCGGCAGCATCAAAGATCGGATGGCGCTGCATATCCTGCGCGACGCCTATCGCCAGGGCCGCATACGTCCGGGTGACACGATCGTGGAAGCCACCAGCGGCAACACGGGCATCTCCTTTGCCGCCTTGGGCCGTGCCCTGGGACATCCGGTCACGATCTTCATGCCCAATTGGATGAGCCGCGAGCGCAGCGACCTGATTCACAGCCTGGGTGCGAACATTGTCGCGGTTACGAAGGCAGAGGGCGGCTTCCTCGGCAGCATCCGCCTGGCGGAGGAGTTCGCCGCCCGGCGTGACGACGTTTTCCTGCCACGGCAGTTTTCCAATGACGCCAATGTCGAGGCCCACGAGCAAACTACCGGACCTGAACTGTACTGGCAATTAAAGTACGAAGGGCTGAGGGCAGACGCATTTGTGGCCGGCGTTGGCACGGGAGGTACTGTCATGGGTGTGGGCCGATTTCTGAAGGACATGGCGCCGGCAACGCGCGTCTATGCGATGGAGCCGGCGGAATCACCGACGCTCTCCACCGGATGCAAAATCGGGCAGCACCGCATTCAGGGGATCTCCGATGAGTTTGTCCCGGACATCGTCCACATCGATCAACTGGAGCACGTCATTGACGTTTCTGATGGCGACGCCGTCCTAATGGCGCAGAAGCTCGCCGCCGAGTTGGGGCTGGGAGTGGGAATTAGTTCGGGCGCGAACTTTCTGGCGGCCGCGAAGGTACAAGACGAGCTTGGCGACGATGCCGTAGTGGCCACTGTCTTCCCCGATGACAACAAGAAATATCTCAGCACAGATTTGCTACGCGATGAGCCGATTCGCTCACACCACATTTCGCCTACGATAAGAGTGGCCGGCTTTTACGTTCTCAGCCGGGTTTGCAAAGCCTGCTCCGCCGTCAGGGATTGACAGTTAAGCGAGTCGAGACACGTAGGACCATGCCTGAAGAGTCAACTTCCGAACCGACCAGGGCATGTGAGGAACGCCAAAGAATAATTTGCTCAACCCTAGTGTGCTATGAGGGTCATTGAAAGCTAAGATCACGTAGACGTTTGCCTGGGCTGGCGCTTATGAGCGTCCAAATTGCACTGGGTCGTAGCTCCCCGCTATGTATGCATGCGGCTTTGTGCCCTACCAGCTTGGGAGCTGTCATCGTCAGACTCGCTTGGTTTTGGATAGTATTCTCACTCACGCGGTCTGAACTGGATCGCCTCTATTCTGAATCGAGCGTCCAGGTGTCCGGCGTCCACGTGCCACTGAGTCCTGAAGAAGTCAGCCGCATGATCGAGGCTGCTCCGAACCAACTGCAGGCACTCCTCCCAGGATCGAAATCGCACGGCAAACAGCGTTCAGTGTAGGCCCCATAAATAGACTGCATCACCGGCCTATGGTGCGAACCAACCGGGCGCCCAAACTGTCCAACATGAGGCTGGTCATCTGCCTCCACGGTGGACGATGGCTGGCCCCAAGCTGGCTCGTCTCGAAAAGGCGTTTGGTCTCGTTTCGGCGAATCTTGCCGCTGGAGGTCTTCGGAATGCTTCGGGGCGGCACTAGCAGCACCTGGTCGGGATGCACACCCGTCCTGATCAGGCGACGCACAAT
>CAZDYZ010000895.1:0-3422 GCA_964509525.1 uncultured Acidobacteriaceae bacterium | reverse complement strand
TAACTTAATAAACCCAATCAACTGGTCCTCGAAGTAAGCCCCTATGAAAATGCTGCAGTCGAGAAATGTCGCCTCCTCGCGGCGCACCGTTTCGAGATCCTTGCCGTAATGCCGGAACTTACGCCTCTGCCGGATCGGGCTTTCGTTGTAGATCTCTCTAATTCCTGAAACCAACGCGTCGTCAAACGGAGCCTCGCGCAGCACGACGCCTTTCTTTTCGGCCAGTCTGACTTCGTTTCGCGTTTTCGCGTTGACCTGGCGCTTCCACCAATCTTCAAACGTCGTAATGGGCAGCACTGCAAGGTTGTCCCATTCCACCCGATAGGAGAATTTCGGCTCCTTGTCCGGCAGCCTCTGGGCAAACGAGAACAAATCCACTCGCATTCCGCATGACCTTAGCCCGTCGATGACCGGCGATGGATCATCCAAAAACCGGTAGCGATCACCGTGCGGCCGTGCAATGCGCAGAAATCGCCCTTCGACACGGACCTTTCTGCCACCAACATCAATCACTCTTGTCATCATCCCGAACCGTATTTGTGCAGCTCAAATCTCCAAATCCGATGCCATCGCATGTTCAGCGCCGGGCTCGGGCTGGGAGATAATCCCGGGCCAAGCCCGTCGACCCAGTTGCGTCGTATCGATTGCCGGGCCCATCCCGTTCAGCGCTAATCAGTAATGAAGGGGCTCTCGACGGGTTTGAGGCCAACAAACGCCATGACCTTGCCCAGGTGATCACAAAGCCGTATCAAGAGATCCATAAACTTGTGTTGTCCCATGAGCAGGGCAAACGGAAGACCAACCGCATAAACGGGGACAGCAATCAACGAACTGGCCAGCGAACGCGGCCCAAACGTCGGACTCTGGCGGGCAATGGCTCCGCGGAGCAACGCCCTCTTCAGCATGAACGATCTCGTCCAACGGTGCGGCGGCACAACTTCGTACACCACGGCCTCGTTACACCAGATAAAGACATGTCCCATCGCGGCCATTCTCCTGAAAAAATCGGTGTCGCCGCCACGGTGAAACTGGGGATCGAACGGTGGCTCACCGGCTTTCAGAATCCGTCTCTTCAGCAGCACGTTTCCCGTCCTGCCTTCCCTCCAGTCGATGACGAACCCCGTGGGATGGGTCGGCCGCTCGTAGAAGGCCCCCTTCAAAATCCACTTCGGCGCTTTTTCATCGAAGTGCCGCACAACCGGACCCAGCACTCCCTCGACGGAGTCCTCGCCAGCTGCCTGATACAAATTCGCCAACCAGCCGGACGCAGGGAACTCGTCGTCGTCGATAAACACGATGAAATCGCCGGGGGCGTTCTCAATGGCCCTATTTCGAGCCATGCATATATTCTGTTGTTTCTCGACGCAGTACTTGACGGAGATGCTCGAAGTCGCAGCAATCTCCGACACGAGCGCCTCTGCCGATCGCAACTGATCGTTATCGCAAACCACGATCGAATATGTGAAGCGGCCCCCCGTTTCCTGGTGTTGGAGGTCGGTGAGCAAGCGTTTGAGAAGGGCCGGCCGCTTGTACGTTAAAACGCAAACGGCGATATGGTTTGCCTGATCGATCATTGGTTCGTCACCCGGGGATTGTCTCCTAGCGTCAATCGAGTAGCACAGATCGTGTTTCCTGTTCCTGCGTTCTGATTTGGCGCAGCGAATGGCTGATATCGCATAACCTTTCTTGCTCAGTGGGGCGGAACGGCTATCGGAAGGACCGGCCAAATCCGGGGATATAAATCATTGTGGCGCGATCCTGCCGTGTCCGGCATCGTATCGAGGCGACACTGCACGGCTGCCCAGTAGGCTTCGGATTCCGTCGCCGGTCAGAAATGCGTACTCGGAGGGATCCCGGGGATGGGTCTCCACTTCGACAACGAAACGCTCAGACAATTCGAATATGCGCTTGAGCCGCTCTGGAGGTTCAAGTGGTTCTATAGAGAAAAAGAAATCCGTCAGTCGATGATGCCGCCCAAGTGCGCAGTCTACGACACGGCGATAGAAACGGTTGGCGACGCCCTTCTCCCCCGGCTGAAAGGAGAAATTGCGCCGGGCGATGGTCCCAGTGGGCAGGAGGCCGCCGAATAGGACGTTGGCGCAAAGATGCATGTGGTGGTGACCGTCAACGCGATCCGGTTTCTGCCCATAGAGACGAGAGAACTCGTCTAGCTGAGCCGCCACAACGTACGCGAAGGATTGAGTCAGGCCGGGGTGGAATAGGGCCTGTGAGAGGCGGCGCCGATGCAAGTACTGTGACGTGCGCTTCTGATACTCGGCGAGCCGCGGTCTAATTCCCGGTGCCGAAAAGGATAACGTGAGGTTCAGGTGGAGGCCGGCGTCGATTCCATGATTTCGGGCAATCGCGGCGGCGCGCTCCGAGTCCTCCATGAACACCATGGCGCTGACGGATGAGACGGTGCCGCAACGAATACAGTCAAAAGTGCGATCGGTCGTTTCAGTGTCACGGCCCCAGTCGTCTGCATTGACGATGAGTGCGCCGGTTCTGGGTTGATCCGTGCCATCCTCCGGCCGGTCGGAAGGTTCAGCTCTCGCTGAGAAGTTTTTTCGATCTGCCACTGAACCGGGTCCGGATAGTCGTTCTCGGTACATGCGCTGATGAGTGTCAATAAATTGGCGAGTTCGTGACGCAAGCGGTGCATTCGCCGATTTTATGCCGAGTGTTGGAGTCTAGCGGCGCGTGAATCAGATTGCAAAATGGAACATCTTCCTGAGCCGCTGCATTTGTTCCTGACGGTGGAACGCCTGGATCTCGGTAGGAACTGGTCTTTTGATTCGCCGGGCCATCGACCAGAAATATCCAGCGCCTAAGGCGAGGGCTCGCAATAAGAAGGGTCTTTGGGGTAGCTGGCGAACTACTCGTGCGAGTTCCCAAAGTGGATGGCCTCCGATGGTGTAGTCCTTGATGCCGGTTCGAAACCATGAAACATACGTGCTCTTATGCTCCGCAGTGCCCAACTCGCGATGATGCCGACATACGGTCTCGGTGAAGGTCCTGGTCTTCCAGCCCTTCATCCTCGCGCTAATGACGGCAACATGATCGATCCCCCCGCCTGGGATTGGGGTATATCCGTTGATTTCGTCAAAGCACTTGCGGCGAAACACCTGGCAGGCCCCGGACACATGCTCAATGCTGACGAAGCGGTAGTCATATGTTTCGCCGGAATCATCCTGGAACGGCGCTCCAACAAGCCCCAGTGCCGGGTCCTCAGCCAATTTTGAAAGCAGGACGGCAAAGTGGATG
This sequence comes from uncultured Acidobacteriaceae bacterium, assembly GCA_964509525.1. Taxonomy (GTDB): domain Bacteria; phylum Acidobacteriota; class Terriglobia; order Terriglobales; family Acidobacteriaceae; genus Bog-257. Next base: position 158 of record CAZDYZ010000895.1, on the reverse strand, counting down.
GGGCTGACGGAAATGTCGGCATCCAGGATTATGACGACCTCAAAGTCAAGACTTCGAAGGCGCGCGTAGGCAGCATTTACAGCGTGAGCCTTCCCTCCGAAGCTCCGTTCGCGACGCTCGGGCATCCGCATCAGCTCAATCCAGGGATGGCCGGCCAC
>CAZDYZ010000894.1:0-1821 GCA_964509525.1 uncultured Acidobacteriaceae bacterium | reverse complement strand
ATCGACTGCTCTTCGTGTTCGATCTGTGCTATAGCGTGGCCGGACTGCGTGGGATCGAAGACGATCCCAGATCCGAATTGTGCATGGGCGGTGGGCAGCCAACTGACAGCTGATCCAACGGCGAGTGCGGCGAGGATTAGTTTCTTCATATTGCTGTCCTTTTGTCGCCGTTGGGTTCGGGGATGCTTACAGCGGTACGGCTCTACTGCTGTGCAGCAAGAATCTGCTTCTGCAACTCCGCAAGGTGGTCAGCCTGCGGTTTGCACCGTGTTTCTCGTTCTTTCTTTTTGGCTTCTAGTGCCGCAATTGCTTCTTGGGTCAATTTTTTCCCTGCCAGGAGGTCTCCCGATCCGGCAGTCTCTGGATCGAGACATTCCTTGGCATAGGTGGGGTATTCGGCGTTGTATTGATCTTGCAACTTCTTCACTTTCGCGGTTCTGCTTTGACAGCCGGTAATTGTCAGAGTCCACAGAAACAAGAGGGAGAGGGCAACGAATCGCATGGGAGGCCTCCTTAAAAAGTCTGTGGAATAGTGTGGTTGGAGTACGCAGGAAGAAGCAAGTCCTGCGTGAAATAGACTTTGACACGGTGGCCCTCGCGAATTGTGATTGTGGGCGGTATCTGGACAAACCGATCAAGGATGGTGGTGGCCGACTGAGAAACACTTCCCGCGGCACCAGTCGTGAATGCCTGGGAACCGCTCGTGGTAATTGTGCCGCCACCCTGGGTGATTTGAGCCGCTCCAGCAACTACGCCCAAAGCGATCGAGGTGCCGAAAATCTGAAGGTAGTGGTTGTTGACCTTGTCCTTTAGTCCCTCCTCTCCGATTTGGTCGAGTCCGTGGAATTGATCGAGATCGACGGAATACCCATCGGGCATAATCAAGCGGTGAAAAACCACGGCCATCCGTCGTTGCTGACCAAAGCCCGCTGCTCCGATCTTCTTTGCTTCGCCTAGGACAACCGTTCCTTCTGGAATGATGACGTGTTGACGATCGTGGGAATACAAGGGATTGGAGACCAGGACCTTTACCGGCCCAACGGCATCGCCGTCGAGGCGATTCATCAGAACTGTGTCGAGAACCGAGCCCTCGTAGACGAGGTAGGGCTGACCACTGGCGGAGTCAATATTCGCTTCTTGTGGACGTTTGTAGCCGGCGTCGGCTTCCGGCTGTTGCGGCCTTTCTTCAGCTGACGATTTCACAAGGCTGCTTGTTTGCCGTTCCATGGGGTCATATTGGCGAGGCGTCAACTGACTTGGCTGTAGAGGTGGTTCAGCCGCATGCGAATAGACGAGATTGGAAGCGAAACGAGCGTTGTCAGCGCGTTCTCGCTCCTTTGCGGCGATCATCTGTGCCTGCTGTTGATCGGGTGTGAGCTGTGCCTGCGCATTAGCCTGCTGCAATTGCGAGCAGGGCCGTCCGGGAACACACGGGACAGCGACGCCGGTCGGCCCATAGCCTGCTGCTGCAGCTTGCTGCGCAGGCGTCGCAGACGCCAGCGAAGGATCTGGCGTTGCTGCCGCTGCTAGTGCTGCCTGCTGCTCCTTCTGACGCTCCGCCTGGAGCTGGTTCTTCAACTCCTGTACGTTGCTGTCGGTGTTGTCCTGGAGTGTAGGCTGCGGCGGTTGGCCTTTAGTAGCGGCCTGTTGTGCAGTCGATTTCTTGCCGGAGGAACTGAACAGCGCTGCCACAATTACCAGAAACACCGCACCCAAGTACACGAACGTTTTGAGATTCTTTTGCAGGACGCCCTTTGGCAGGTCGAGATAGCGTCGCAATGCCGGTTCGGTGCGCGGAGGAAAAATGCTTTCGGTCATGAC
>CAZDYZ010000893.1:0-6646 GCA_964509525.1 uncultured Acidobacteriaceae bacterium | reverse complement strand
ACCGCCAGCACGAGCTTGTCTTCGTGCAGGGGGATGAAATCGTAGTAGTCGCCGCTCACTGTGCGCGCTGGACGGCAGACCCCGTACACCTCCAGAGCACTGAGGCCGGTCAGGTCTCCGGGAAAGAGCAGGTTTTGCACTTCATGCGCGATGGCCAGCTCACCCTCCAACCGCTGCTTTTCTTTTTGCTCGGCGATCAGCTTGGATAGCGACTCGGTCATCGAGTTGAACGATTGCTCCAGTGCCGCCATCTGATCCTGGGTGCGTACCTGGATGCGGTGTGTCAAGGTGCCACGGTTCACGTGTTGCGTCGCGCTGTAAAGCTCGGCTACCGACTTGGTGATACTGCGAGTAAGCCGCACACCAATGACTAGCGCCACCATCTCGATCAGAGCGAAGAAAATCGCGATGCCGGTCAGCACGTCGAGAAAGATAAGGGATTTCTCACCCAGACTGCTGAACAAGGTGCCGTACAGCATGGATGGCCGCGTATCTACCAGCATCAAACCGGCCAGACTCTTTCCCGTTTGCCAGTCGATTGCATTGAATCGGGTAGCAAACGGAAACTGCACGTCAAAGCTGTTGGTGGCAGGCGGGACCCTTCCTGCCTCCACCCGCCCGCCTTCACCAGATAGGCTCACCGTTGCAGGTGCTTCTCGCCCTACCGAAAAGGTAATAGTGTTGGGATCGGAAACGGGTGGTGTGGACCCCGGGACAGCGGAGGAAGACTGTGCCGCCTCGCTGCCGGTGTCGGGAGGAAGTATCGTAACCGATCCCAGCTGCGAAGCGGCTCCACGCAGCAGTTCGGCTGTCACGGGGACATCGGAGATGACGGTTAAGTGGTGCACACCTTCGTCAAAGTGCTTCACCACGCGGAGATGCAAGCGATGGTCTTCGAGAACAATACTGCCGATGTCTCCCGGGATTGCTGCTGGCACCTTGATAAGCCGGTTCTCCGCACCCTCCCGGTCGGGAGGTAGCACAAAGCCATGATCGCCCTCCTCCCACACCGTCACCGTGCGACGCCGGAAATTCTCTGCTGAGGCACTGGCGATTTCGGCGGCCAATGGCTCTGTCAATTTGCCTGCTTTCACCAGATTGCGAAATTGAGCTGCCAGGGAACGATTCGCCGATTCCAGATGCTGCAACTGGGACTGCAGGTCGGACATGGCCACGTAGGTTGCAAACTGGCCCGCGAACAGATAGCCGGCAACGAGGGCCATCGTCACCAGCAACATCATGGGAATGACGCCAATGAAGACGTAGGTGACGATGAGCCGGTTGCGCAAACGCCACATGAGCTGGCGCCGTACCCAGCGCAGGCCCATTACCAGAGCGAACACCAGGAAGACATATAGAACAAAGCTCGCCCAGCCGCTCAGCATGGTGCCTGAAGGCGATCGGGTAATCAGACGCAGCAGCTGGAGTATGACCGCCAGGCTGCCAAACCACAGCGTCATCTTCCCTAACTTGGTCCTGGGGCGGAGGACGCTTCTTAGCCTGGCTTTGATTTCGCTCGAACCTGGGAGCCTGGGCGTCATAAGAATCGGGCTGTCAGCAGTCACCCTAGGTGCGATCGCTTCCAGAATCGGACCGCCTGCCGCTAAGAAACGAGTCAGATCTCTGGATAGAAATCGAGAAATGCTTCCCTGCTGTCGCGCAACTGCTGCTCGAAGTCCTCTTTGTAGTCCTCAACTAGGGTCAGGGTGTTGGTCAGCCTCGCGACCATGTCTTCAGCCTTACCTTGTACATACCCACCAGCGCAACCTCTTCGGAGGCAGAAGCGGTATGGCGCGCAACCCCGGTATGCATTGCCATGCTTCGATTCTAACCGTTTCCCAAACCTCGGGCACTTGTTAGAATCCGGAGGGCAAATCATTCGTTAAGCTTTTGAATCGTAAGCTCTTATTTTGTCCCATACAGGAGGCTTGCGGGGTTGCGTTGCATCTTCGGGGGCCTGGGAGAATCAAACTGATTTCTATGCCAGACAACGTTCGCAACGTCATCATCATCGGCTCCGGATGTTCCGGACTGACTGCGGCGCTGTATGCCGCACGTGCCAACCTCAGCCCGCTGGTCATCGACGGGCACGAACCTGGTGGCCAGCTTGCTATTACCACACTGGTGGAAAACTTTCCCGGCTTCCCCGACGGAATTCAAGGGCCGGAACTCATCGATAATATGCGAAAGCAGGCTGCGCGTTTCGGGGCAGACTTCGTCTCCGGTCACGTGGTAAAGGTTGACCTCGGCCAGACAACCGCAGGGTCAGGCAAAAAACCGATCGAGGTTAGTCTCGGCCGCGAGACCTTGCTGGCACGTACGCTGATAATCGCCAGCGGCGCTTCGGCGCGGTGGCTTGGCTTGCCGAACGAACAGGCACTGATCGGTCATGGTGTTTCTTCCTGCGCCACCTGTGATGGCTTTTTCTTCTCCGGCAAGGAGATCGCAGTAATTGGTGGTGGTGACTCGGCCATGGAGGAGGCGCTCTTCCTCACGCGATTTGCCACCAAAGTCACCATCATTCATCGACGGGGCGAATTCCGCGCTTCGAAAATCATGCTCGATCGTGCCCGCAGGCACGAGCGGATCGGCTTCCTTACGGACACGGTCGTCGATGACGTTTACGACGTCCACAAGAAGGAGGTGACCGGAATTCGCCTGCGCAACGTAAAAACCGGTGAGCAGTGGGACTTCCCGACCAGCGCCATGTTTCTTGGCATCGGCCATACACCCAATGCGGACTTCGTCGGCGACCAGCTCGACCGTGACGGTGACGGCTACATTATTCCCCAGCAATACGTCTGCTCGCGAGTGCCCGGCGTGTTTGTCAGCGGCGATGTAGCCGACCGTCGTTATCGCCAGGCTGTGACCGCTGCCGGCACCGGATGCATGGCCGCCTTCGAAGTGGAGAAGTATCTGGAAGAGTTAGGGAAGTAAGACGTCGTATGATCCCGAGCGAGGACTCTTGCTCCGCGTCGAGGGTCGTACATGCAGTGCTGGTTTTCTAAAGCATGCCAAGTCCTCACGACGATTTGCCGCGCGCAGACGAAGCAGCACAGTTCGTTCTGGCGCGCACCGAGCTGCGTCCGCGCATTGCGGTAGTGCTGGGATCTGGCCTCGGCGGTTTCGCCGATGAATTGCGGGATGCCGTACGCATCTCCTATCAGGAAATCCCGCACTTTCCCATCAGCACGGCTCTCGGACACGCAGGCAGGCTGGTCATTGGTAATCTGGCAGAGACTCCGCTGGCGGTCATGCAGGGTCGCGTCCACTTGTATGAGGGTTACTCGCCCCGGCAGGTTGTGTTTCCGGTGCGCGCCTTGGCCCGAATGGGCACCCAGGCCGTCATCCTGACCTGTGCGGCTGGCGGCATCAACACCAACTATGCGCCCGGCGCGCTGATAGTGCTGCGCGATCACATCAATCTGCAAGGGCAGAATCCGCTGATCGGGCCAAATGATGACCGGCTTGGCATTCGCCATCCCGACATGACCGCTGTCTACAATGCGAAGTTCAGGCAGTTTGCACTCGACGAATCGGTGCGCATCGGCGAGAGCTACGAAGGCGTATATGCAGCCGTCACCGGCCCCAGCTTTGAAACTCCCGCGGAGATCAAGTTCCTGCGAACCATCGGCGCCGACCTGGTTGGGATGTCCACAGTGCCTGAGGCTATCGCGGCACGTCACAACGGACTAGAAGTGATGGCCATTGCCTGCGTTACCAACATGGCCGCTGGTATAACGGGCGAGAAGATTACGCACCAGGAAGTGATCGAGACGGGCGAACGTGTGCGCAGCAAGTTGCTTGCCTTGGTGCGAGCCGTGGTGCCCAGGATAGAGCGTTATCTGATGAATCATGGAACCACAGATTAAGCAGGCTGTTGCATGGCGCCTCGCACCGTGAGCTAGACTGGTGTGCGCATGCCCTCTGGGACCTACCTCATCGGCATTGCCGGACCTTCCGGGTCAGGGAAGAGCTTTCTGGCGCAACACCTTAAGGTCGCCCTCGACGCCGAGGTCTTGGTGCTCGATCGCTATTACCGCGATCTGTCCCACCTTCCCCTGGAACAACGTGCGCAGAGAAATTTTGATGAGCCACAAGCCCTGGAGCATGAGCTTCTCATCCATCACGTCGCACGATTACGAAACGGCGAAGTTGTGCAGCTTCCGGTATACGACTTCACGACCCACACTCGAAGTACGAAGACGGAAGTTCTCCGGCCATCGAAGGTCATGATTGTGGAGGGGCTGTTTACGCTGCATTGGCCGGGCTTGCGTGAACATCTCGGCACCAAGGTTTACGTTGACCTGAATGACGGGGTCTGTCTCTCCCGCCGCAAAGAGCGTGACGTGCGGGAGCGCGGCCGCACTACCGAATCGGTGGTGGAACAATACAAAAGCACGGTCGCTCCCATGGCGCGACAATATGTGCATCCCACCCGTGCTTATGCCGATGTAGTGGTGAACGGCATGGAGCCCATCGAAAAAATAGTGACGCTTGTGCTGCAGCACTATCAGGAGTATGCAAAGACATGATGGATCGCCTTTTGTGCCTTTTCCTGCTCGCCTTTGCCACTGTTATAGCCCCAGCACAATCGCCCACCCAGAAGAAAGAAATCCTGCTGCCTTCAGGGCAAAGTCTGTACCCTCCTGTTCCAGGCGAACCGCAGCCTACGAACAGCTTTCCGACTGCGATCGCACTAAGTCCCAATGGCCGGTACCTGGCTCTGCTGAACAACGGCCGGGGTACGGCGGAGTCAAGGTTTCAGCAGTCGATTGCTCTGCTGGATCTGACGAGCAACCAGCTACACGACTTTCCTGAAGCGCGCCTTGCCATCAATGCCCGCCAAACTTATTTTCTGGGCTTAGCGTGGAGCAGTGACGGTAGCGAGCTCTATGCCTCAATGGCTTCGTTAACCGATCCCGCGGGCAAAACAGCGGGTGACACGGGCAACGGAATCGCAGTTTACCGACTGCAAAACGGCGCTTTAATTGCGGAACGCTTTCTCAAGCTTCCGCTGGTGCCGCTGTCCCAGGGAAAGCACTTCACTTATTACGCCAGGAGCGTCGCCCCGGGACAGGCGATACCCTATCCTGCTGGTCTGGCGGTTGTGCATCACGGCGGTGGCGATGAGCTGCTCGTCGCGGAAAATCTGGCGGACGACGCTGTGCTCATGAGCGCGCAGACGGGGAAAGTACTGCAGCGTTTTAACCTGAGCACAGGACAATACATTCCTGCCGGCTTTCCCTACAGCGTGGTAGCGAATCGCGATGGTTCGAGGGCGTGGTGTTCGTTATGGAATGCCTCGCAAGTAGCGGAACTGGACTTGCGCTCCGGGATGGTTGTGCGGCAAATCTCTGTGATGCCACCCAAGACCCAGATCGAACCCTCGTCGCATCCCAGCGCACTGTTGCTAAGCCCCGACGAGCGGCACCTCTACGTGACACTTTCGAACCGCGATGCCGTAGCTGTGATTTCAACCGCCGGCAGTCAAGTGGAGAGCTATCTCGACACGCGCCTGCCTACGCAGAGCTACGGCGGCAGCTATCCTAATGCACTGGCACAATCCCAGGATGGAGGTATGCTGTTTGTCGCCAATGCCTCATCGGATGCGGTGGCTGTGTTCGGTATGGCAACATCGGACGCTAATCACGATGCCTATTTCATTCCTACAGAGTGGTACCCCACGGCCCTCGCCGTGCATGGAGAAGAGCTCTTGGTCGCTACCGGCAAGGGCGAAGGCACAGGCCCAAATGCAGGCTGGGAGGACAGCCCTACACATCCCGGCAAAAAGCAGCACCCTTATATCCCGTCCATGATTCGCGGTTCCATTGCCCGCATCAGCTTACCCAGGGCGGCGCGCGAACGTGAGAAGCTGACACAGGAAGTTGTGCGCAGTAATCAGATGGAAGGCCGCACCGGCGAGATCAGCTTCCAGCGCGGAAGCAATCCGATTCGTCACGTGATCTACGTGATCAAAGAGAACCGTACCTACGATCAGGTATTTGGGGATATCCGCGAGGCGAACGGCGATGCTTCGCTGGTCATGTATGGCGAAGATATCACGCCCAACCAGCATAGGCTGGCACGGCAATTTGGTATTCTCGACAATTTTTACGACAGTGGTGAAGTGTCTGGCGACGGGCACGTGTGGTCTACTTCGGCCATCACCAGCGACTATAACGAGAAGACGTGGCAGATCGTTTATCGTGGCAAGCAGCGCAGTTATGACTTCGAGGGAAGGGTGGGTGAAATCATTCCCATGGACTTTGGTATCCCTGATGTCAACGACCCTGGGACCGGCTACCTCTGGGGCAATCTGGCCGAGCATCACGTTACCTACCGTCACTACGGGGAGTTCGTAGACACCTGCTGGTGCGAAGACGTGCCCCAGAGAGGGCCAGCATGTCTGGTAGCTCTCCAGCAGCATCCGCCCGATTGCCCACGTAAGGAGGTCAAGCCGGGAGAAGATCTTCCTCAGAAGCTGGGCGGTGGCAAGAGCCCGTACAAGTTTACCATCCCGTTAATGGCGTTCGACCTGCCCACCAAGCCGGAATTGCGGGGACATTTCGACCCCAACTACCCCGACTTCAAAGTTGAATACCCGGAACAGTTTCGACAGCGGATCGAAGAAACGATCCACCAC
>CAZDYZ010000892.1:0-2294 GCA_964509525.1 uncultured Acidobacteriaceae bacterium | reverse complement strand
TGCCGTCTCCATTCCTAAAAAGTCTGGAGGACAGCGGATTTTGGGTGTGCCCACAGTAGCGGATCGCGTGGCGCAGATGGTGGTCAAGCAGGTTATTGAGCCAAATCCCGACTCCGTATTTCTGACAGACTCCTATGGCTACAGGCCGAGAAAATCGGCACTGGACGCCGTTGGTGTCACGCGAGAGCGGTGTTGGAAATACGATTGGGTGCTAGAGTTTGACATCAAGGGTCTGTTCGACAACATTGACCATGAGCTTTTGCTACGGGCCATTCGGAGACACGTGACGTGTAAATGGGCATTGTTGTACATCGAAAGATGGCTGACAGCCCCCATGGTGCAGGAAGATGGAACAAGAATTGAGCGAAGCCGTGGTACGCCTCAAGGCGGTGTGGTTAGCCCAATTTTGTCGAATACTTTTCTCCACTATGCGTTCGATCTCTGGATGGCACGGACCCACCCGGATCTCCCGTGGTGTCGGTATGCCGATGATGGGTTGGTCCACTGCCGGAGCGAGCAAGAAGCACAAGCCCTCAAGGCCGAACTTCAAGCCCGCCTGGCGGAGTGCGGCCTAGAGCTGCATCCGACAAAAACCAAGATCGTTTACTGCAGAGACGGGAAACGCAAAGGCAGGGGGTGATAATTTCGAACCGCGTTCCAGCGCTCACCCGCTCGCTTTGAGGACCACAGAAAATGTGGGAAACCAGAATGCATATTTGCCAGGGACGGTTAATCCTAGGACAGACGACATTTTCGCTAGGGACAGTTGAAGCTCAAGTTCGTGCGATCTGGTTTTCCGCGGAACCAGTTGACGAACTGCGCTGCCGCCATAATGCCTCTTGCTGCTGGTGGATTCATGAGGCCGATGTTGTCGGCCATGATGAACATGATGTTGGGCTTGCTTGGTGTGGACGCTTGCCCCTGTTGCCCTTTGCCTGCATGAAGCAATTGAGGGCTTTCGAAATTACAGAGCGTGACCCTCCGCCATGTCCAATTCTTCCAGGTGGCGAATCTCAGCCTTGAGCCAGGTTTGCAATTTCTCTTTCACCTCGGTGGGAGAGTATTGACGGCTTATACTGTGGACCGATTCGCCATCGCGGTTCAACGGAATGAAGTGACAAGAGGGCAACTCCTGACGAAACCGCTCCGGGACGAAGTTGAAGAGCCAGCATTGCGCGCACGGTGTGCTCCGATTGACATCGAGCCCGTTGGGGCAGGAAGGGGAATCGAGAAACATGGAGAGAGGTTCCCAGGCGGCTGCGTCGCTGTAGCCGCCACGCTCAACGAATGCCAATTCCTGATGAAGCAGGGTCAACACTTCACGCCTTGAATGTGGCATAAGCCCTCCGCTGCCGCGCGGAAATCTACTACCTCAAAATTGCGTCAATTCTACACGGATATTCTCCCATCATGCTCGATGGAATAGTAGAATCGCGCCAGAAGTCTAGGGCTGCTCATTCAGCACCCTCTTTCCTGGCGCAATTGTCTCAGCACTCGAGAGTGAGCACGGAACGGAAGGAAATGATGTCGGCTCTTCGCAAGGCTCTGGTTGTATTGTTCGTATTGCTTTCAGCGCTGCTGTTCACCGCGTTCCTGCCACTGGTGTTAAGCGGTCTGGCGGCCTTCTACGGCTACCAATACAGCTCGGCATCTCCCGCCCCGGCTATGAAATGCGAAGATCGTACGCCTTCGGCTCCAGCAGTACGGCCTTTCTATACAGCTATAAAGTCCTACATGTCTTCGGGGGTGAGCAGTACTGCTGGTTTGACTTTGTCCGTGACCGCCGCCATCTTTTTGACCATTGGACTGATAATTTTCTCCACTAGGCAGGTAGCGCAAAAGATTCAAGCACTTGCATGATCAGTCACAACCTTCGAGGACGATGCGAAGCCGCCTTTCGCTTCTCCGGGAGCTGTCTGAGCAGCATCGTCTTCACGATGAGCTATGGAGATTCGCCGCTAGTTGACCGCTCGCCACGCGGCGCCGTCAGTTGGCCGGAGTCGGCTCGAGAAAGTCCACGCTCAGGTCGCGATCGCCGTCCGGTGGTTCGCGAAAACCGAAGATGTTGGGTTAGTTCATCTTCATCCCGATGCCTTAACGTTTCCGCAGAACATAATCAAAACTCCGTGCTGCCGTCACTTGACAAAGACTCGTCGCAAGAGTGAAAATCCGGCCTATTATTCGGGGAAAGATCCTCGGTCTTTTCCCAATCCTTTCTGAGTTGTTTATTGTACGGAGACAACAGTAGAAGCCTCGAACCTCCTTGTCTGGGGTTGAAGTGCGCCCTTTTGCTT
>CAZDYZ010000891.1:0-2605 GCA_964509525.1 uncultured Acidobacteriaceae bacterium | reverse complement strand
TATCGCTACTTTGAAGTTGGCACGGCCAAGCCGACGTGGCAACAGCGGACGCTAGTTCGGCACCATCTCCTCGACATTGCGGAGCCAGATGTAGCATTCTCTGCTGGAGAATATGCCAGGCGGGCGCGGGACGTGATCTATGAGATCTCTCGGCGCGGACGCCTTCCTATCGTGGTCGGTGGGACAGGACTTTACCTGCGAGCGCTTCTAGAAGGCCTCTTTCCCGGTCCGCAGCGATCTGAAGAGCTGCGCGAACGCTTGCGTGCAAGTGCGGCCCGACGCGGTTCGCCTTATCTGCACCGGCTACTGAAGCGGCTCGATCCCGAAGCAGCTTCGAGGATACATGCCAACGATTGCTCTAAGATCCTCCGTGGCATCGAGGTTTGCTTGGCTTCGCAGGCGCAGATGAGCCAGTTATGGAAACAGAGAGGGCGCGATCCTCTACGAGGCTATCATATTCTGCGAATTGGACTTAACCCGTCTCGAAAAAAGCTGTACGAGCGCATCAACCAGCGCGCTGCACGGATGTTCGATGATGGACTGATCGAAGAAACCAAGTCATTGCTGGAGCGCTATCAGGACAAGGCGACGCCACTGAATTCGCTTGGCTACAAACAGGCGATGCGGTTCCTGAGGGGTGAACTTACGCGCGAGCAAGCAGTCGCAGCGGCACAGCAGGGACATCGCCACTATGCCAAGCGGCAGATGACCTGGTTTCGCCGGGAGTCAAATGTTGTGTGGCTCAACGGCTTCGGGGACGATCCAGCGGTGGCGCGGCAAACCGCAGAACTGGTTTCCAGCAGCGCAACGCTACAGCCGTCTCTGTGAGCTTCAACTTTTGTTTTCTTAGAGAGATTTACCCTTGACTATCGGCCAGCATACTAGCCCTAGTTTGGTGCTGAAAAACTCCGTTGTCGATCGAGGGAGACGCCCTTGGTGGCCACCGAGGTCACCATACAGGATAACGGCCCAGTACGTCAGGACGCGCCTAGCTGCATTGAGCCTCCTCGTCCTGATAATGGGGTTGTCAAAGTTCGCCTGCGCCAAGGATACCTTCCAATCGCTTGCTCCGGTGCATCTGGACAAGAAAGGTCAAAAGTGGGCACTCGCGTCGCTTAAGAAGATGTCGCTGGAAGAGAAGATTGGGCAGATGTTCATGATCTGGTCGCATGTGCGATTCATGAACGTGGATAGCCCGGAATACATTCGCTTGCGCGATACCATGCATAAATACCATATCGGCGGTTTTGGGCTGACGGTCCCCTCCGAAGATGGTTCCCTTCACAAGAACGAGCCCCTGGAAGCTGCGCTGATAACCAACCAACTACAGAAGGACTCTGAATTTCCGCTTATTTTTGCGGCTGATTTCGAGCGCGGGCTGGGGTTTCGCCTGAATGAAGTGACCAGCTTTCCCCATGCGATGGCGTTTGGTGCGACTGGCAATCTCGAATTCGCCCGCCAAGCCGGCCGTATTACCGCACAGGAGTCGCGTGCCATCGGCGTACAGTGGAACTGGTTTCCCGATGCCGATGTGAACTCCAATCCGGCGAATCCCATCATCAACACACGATCGTTCGGCGAAAATACCAAGCTCGTCGGCGACATGGTGGCCGCCTACATTGAGGGTGCACACCAGTTCGGAATGTTGACCACCGTCAAACATTTCCCGGGACATGGCGATACCGGCACTGATTCCCACATCGCAGTCCCGGTCGTAAACCGTGACAAGGCCTATTTCGAAAATATTGCACTTCCACCCTTTCAGGCGGCGATCAAGGCTGGCGTGGACGCCATTATGGTGGCGCATATTCGGGCTCCGGCACTCGACCCTGAGCCCGATATCATCGCATCCATTTCCCCGGCTATCGTGACTGGTCTGTTGAAGCAGCAGATGCACTTCGCCGGATTGGTGGTCACCGACGCGATGGACATGGGGGGGATGGTCAAGCTGTTCCCGCAAGGGAGTACCGCACCGGCAGCCAGGGCCGCCATAGAAGCAGTAAAAGCCGGCAATGACATGCTTTTGATCCCTTTTGATCTCGCCGGTTCTTACGAGGGACTCCTGCAAGCAGTGCGCAGAGGAGAGATTCCAGAGTCGAGAATCGATGAATCCGTGCTTAAGATCCTGCGTGCCAAAGCGTCAGTCGGGCTGAATAAAGGAAGGCTAGTGGACATCAACGCCGTAAGCCGGATTGTATCGAAGCCCGAGAGTCTTGTGCTCGCCCAACAGGTGGCGGATAGCGCAGTCACACTGGTCCGGGAGAATCCTCAGCTCCTACCGCTGAAAGCCGCACCTCAGGGAACCAGTGCGCCAAAGGATGCGTATCAACGGATGGAGGAGGTGCGCAACCGCACTCTGATGCTGGTCTTTACCGACGACAGCCGCTCAGATTGGGGACGGGTGCTGGACCAGCAGGTCCGGAAGAGAATTCCGGACGCCCGCGTGCTGTATATTGACCCTCGCGACGCGGCAGGGCTTGCGCAGTCGGTGATGGACGCTGTTCAACAATCTGAGACGGTAATTGCCGCTATCTATGCGGTCCGCGTCAGCGGTCAGGTTGCCGATTCTGCCGTGCTGCAAGATGCGTCCGCATTGCTTTTGCAC
>CAZDYZ010000890.1:0-4879 GCA_964509525.1 uncultured Acidobacteriaceae bacterium | reverse complement strand
GCTGGCGCCATTCATACCGACCTCGAAAAGCACTTCATTCGCGCCGAAACCATCCACTGGGACCAGTTGCTTGACGCCGGTTCCGAAGCCGAGGCACGCGCCCGCGGCACCCTGCGACTGGAAGGTAAGGAATACGTCGTGAAGGATGGAGACGTGATGCATATAAGACACAGTGGCTAGGAGTTACCGGATCGGGGACTAGTCTTGCATTGGAGCAGCCAGCGAACTAACCCCTGGCCCCTCGCTCCTGGCCCCTGTATTCTGGCTCCGCCCATGTCTCCCGTCCTCACCAGTGTCTTGCTCGGGCTTACCGCTGCCGCTGCGGACGTTTTCGGCGGCGCGGTCATTGTGCAAAAAAGCTGGGAGAGACGGTACCTCCGCTACTTTGTGGCCCTGGGTGCGGGCTTCATGCTGGCCACCGCTCTTGTCGAGATGGTGCCGGAAAGCCTGGAGCTGGCCGGACGCAGGGGGGGCTTGCTGGTGCTGCTGGGGTACCTGCTCATCCATCTGTTCGAACATACCATCACGCCGCACTTTCACTACGGCGAGGAGACCCATTCCGACGAATATCTGCAATCACATCGTCGCGTATCGGTCCTTTTCGGCTTGTTGATCCATACTTTTTTTGACGGCATTGCCATCACTGCAGGCTTCCTCATTTCTCCATGGCTCGGCTGGGTTATATTCCTCGCCGTTTTTCTGCACAAGATACCCGAAGGCTTCACTGTGACGTCTGTGATGCTGGCCAGTGGCCTGAGCAAGCGGCGGTCCTGGTTCGCCTCGGTGCTGCTTGGACTCGCGACGCTTGCCGGCGTACTCACCATGGCTATTGGCCAGCACGCCGTGAGCTACGGATTGCCGGTTGCCGCCGGGGTGACGATCTACGTCGCCGCCTCTGACCTCATACCGGAAGTGAATCGCGAGCCTGGAGTCAAGATGGCGGTCGTCGTCTTCATCGGCGTGTCGGCGCTCTTCATCCTGGATTACTTTGCTCATCTTGGCTGAAGTTAAGAAGGTTGCAGTGGCGTACTATGTCGGGATGATGCGTAGCAGACTGGTGCCGGCTTTTCTCCTATTGGCCCTTGCCTGTTGGTTGCCAGGAGCCTCAGTCGCCAAACACAGGAAGAATAGTCAGCCCTCACCAGCCGACTTTGACTATTACCTGCTTACTCTGTCCTGGGCGCCCGAATTTTGCGCGACCAACTCCCAGCGAAGATCCTCGAGCGAATGTGATCCTAAGAAGCACTATGGTTTCGTCGTACACGGCTTGTGGCCGCAGAACAACACTGGCGCGTATCCCCACGACTGTGGCCCGGCGCAGCCGGTGTCGCAGGCGATTGTCCAGCAAATGATGGCCATCATGCCCGACAGCGGACTAATTCAGCATGAATGGGCGAAACATGGTACTTGCAGCGGACTCTCCGCTCAGGATTACTTCGAAAGTATTCAGAGAGCCTTCGGGAATGTGAAAGTGCCCCAGGAGTATCGTGCACCTGCCGCTGTAATGACGGACAGCGCGACCGATATCGAAAGGAAGTTCGCGCAGGTGAACAATGCTCCGCAGGGCGCGTTTCGGGTGTCCTGTCCTAACGCGGATTTTGCCGCGCTGGAAGTGTGCCTAACAAAGGATTTGCAGTATCAGGAATGCGCTCGCGGGCTGAAGGAGTGCTCGACGCAGAATCTTTCAATTCGGCCAATACCGTAGTGGACGACACGAGCTCGGTTTCGATCCGGAGCCGTCTGCACGATGGTTGAACATGGTAGGCCCGGCTGGAATCGAACCAGCAACCCTCAGCTTAGAAGGCTGATGCTCTATCCAATTGAGCTACGGGCCCACAGGCGGCGTGTGGCTGCGACCGTTGCTGCAAAGATCGCGCGACGCACACATTATCGCAAATTCAGGCATCGCTTACCTCTGCCAGGACCTTCGCCGGCGCAGTTTGGTCTGAGAGAACACTTTCAGTCGGCGACAGCTCGGGGTTCTGGAGGCCAGTCGGCAATGGCTGCTTCGCGTAGTGTGATTTCTTCGGCGTAGGTTTGATCCCGCAGAATACGGGAAACAATTGCGGTGTGCATAGCGTGTCCGGCGCGATCAGCTTTGACGTAGCCAAGAATACGTTTACCGAACAATGCCAGATCACCAATAAGATCAAGGACCTTATGGCGCACGAATTCGTCTGGGTAGCGCAACGGTGGATTGTCTATTCCTTCGCGGGTGAGCACGATGCAGTTTTCCCGCGAGGCGCCACGGATGAGGCCCATGTTCAGCATCTCCCGCTGTTGATGGAGAAAACCGAATGTTCGGGCTGAGGCGATCTCCCTAACATAGCTGCCATTCGACAGCTCGACTTGGAAGCGTTCGCTGCCGATGAGTGGATGGGGAAAATCAATTGCGTAGCTGACAGAGTAACGTTCGCTGGGATACACTCCGATGAACTTGTCGCCCTCCTGCATTTCGTAGGGTCGCAGGATCTTCAGGTATACCCGCTTCCGCCTTTGCTGACGAAGGCCGGCATTGGTAATCATCTCGATGAAGGGCAACGCGCTCCCATCCAGAATAGGCAGTTCCAGGTTATCAAGTTCCACGATGGCGTTGTCTACGCCCATTCCAATGAACGCCGACAACAGGTGCTCCGTGGTGGAGATGAGTACCCCTTTTTTCATTAAGCTGGTGGCATAACTGACCTTGGCTACGTTGCGGCAGATGGCTTCTACCTCGAAGCCGTCGAGGTCAATGCGGCGAAAGACAATGCCTGTACCTGCCGGAGCCGGCAAGATTCGAAGATGAACTTGCGCTCCACTGTGAAGACCAATGCCACCGCATTCGGCGGGGTTCCGAATTGTTCTTTCGTAAAGCAATAGGGCAGTTAGCGCGGCGCAGCCACCAGATTAAATCTCCGGCGGAAACTTGGCGTGTTGTATTTTTGCAACAACAAGTGTGATAAAGAGCACTGTGAACCACGAAAGAGACCTGCGCGTCTGACACTTAAGGCTCGGCGAAACAACAACTTGTGTTGCTAGTCCTAAGTGGGGACCCTCCTGCCAGCTTCTCTGTTCAATAGTAACTCTTCGAAGACCTGCTGGTGCTTGGGCAGCCCCATGATCAGTCAGAGAATGGTTAAGCATCGTTTTTTCAAGGCCAGTATCGTCAGCAAGTCATCGGGTTGCTACTTTCATTACTCGCTCGACCCTGACATGGTATGTAGGGGACAGGTCCATACCTTTGTCTACCCGTCCGCTTCGAAATTGCTCTGGCGAAAGCTTCGGGTCGACGACGATAGGATGATAGAAAGACTCCCATGATTCTACGGGCAGGCGCTTGATTCCTCCTCCCAGAAGGCCTGCTTCAGGAGCTGTCAGCAGACTGGGACTTTGAAAAGGGGGACATCCTTGCTACGCAATGTATTGGCGGGGTGCAGGAGGCAGCCTACGGTCCGGTGTCCCGTTTTCACTCGCTCAGGGGTTGCATTGCTCTGGCTGGAGATAGACTTTCGCCGGAGTAAAGTTAGAATGCTGGTTTCAGCATAGGCATTGATAGTGCACCGGGGGTAGCCGGCGCCCGAAAAGATCACATAGGCAAGGAGGTTTCATGATTGTTGGTGTTCCCCGAGAAATCTTTCCGGGAGAGCGGCGTGTGGCGCTTGGGCCAGCGGTCCTCCCTAGTCTTGCCAAGGCGGGCCTTGAGGTGATGGTTGAAGCCGGTGCTGGTGTGGAAGCCGGATATCCCGATTCGGAGTACGTCAATAAGGGCGGCAAAATCGTTTCGTCCCGGGCTGAAGTCTTTCGTACCGCAGATACCGTGCTGCAGGTGCTCTGCTATGGCTCCAACGACAAAACCGGTAAGGCGGATCTGCCCTTGTTCAGGAAGGGTCAGGCGCTGATTGGATTCCTTCGGCCTCTCGGCGCCCTTCAGACGATTCAGGAAATTGCGGCTACGGGAGTTACCGCTTTCTCGGTTGAGCTGATGCCTCGAATCACTCGGGCACAGAATATGGACGCGCTGTCGTCCATGGCAACCATCTGCGGTTACAAAGCCGTGCTGATCGCCGCTGATAGATTGCCCCGCGTCTTCCCCATGCTGACCACAGCCGCAGGAACTATCACTCCTTCGCGGGTTCTCGTGATTGGTGCCGGTGTTGCCGGCCTACAGGCCATCGCGACCGCACGCAGATTGGGCGCTGTAGTTTCGGCCTACGATCTGCGGCCGGCGGTTAAGGAGCAGGTCCAAAGCTTAGGTGGAAGGTTCGTCGAACTCCCGCTCGAGGTTGCCGACGCACAAGATGCAGGTGGTTACGCGAAGGCACAGGATGAGTCATTTTACCAGCGGCAACGTGAATTGCTGGGACGGGTCGTCGCCGAAAGCGACGTGGTGATTACCACCGCAGTTGTCCCGGGCAAGAAATCGCCGCTGCTGGTAACCAAAGACATGGTGGCTGCGATGGCGCCGGGGTCGGTGATCGTGGATCTGGCTGCCGAGCGCGGGGGGAACTGCGAACTGACGCAGACCGGAGAGAAGATCGTCGTGCACGGCGTAACTATTTTCGGCACGATCAACCTGGCCAGTACCGTTCCCTATCATGCCAGTCAGATGTACAGCAAAAATCTTACGAATTTCCTGCTACACATGGTGCAGGACGGACGGCTGCGGCTCAACCTCCAGGACGAGATCACGTGTAACACTCTGGTGACCCGGGGAGGCGAGATCGTGAACGCACGCGTGCGTGAGTTCTATAACCTGCCCACGCTGGAATTGCAGTCGAAGGAGGCAAGCTCATGACTAAAACAGACCTCATCAATAGCCTCTACGTATTCATGCTGGCGGCGTTCATCGGATTTGAGGTGATTCGTCGCGTATCACCGCTGCTGCATACGCCGCTTA
>CAZDYZ010000889.1:0-5130 GCA_964509525.1 uncultured Acidobacteriaceae bacterium | reverse complement strand
TGGCTGGAACGCTTCGTCATCATCATTACCAGCTTAAGCCGTGATTTCCTGCCGTCGTCTTGGGGACATTACGTGCCAACGCGCTGGGATTACGCAGTTCTGGCCGGCACCATCGGCTTCTTCTCGGCGGCCATGTACATCTTTATTCGCATCATGCCGGCGATTTCGATCTTCGAAATGCGCCAGTTGCTGCCTGAATCGGAGGTGAAAGCGAAATGAGTCATAAGGCGCTCTCACCGGCCATCTACGGCTTGATCGCGGAGTTCGACACGGCCACCGAACTTGTCCATGCCGCTGAAGCAGCCTATGCCGCCGGCTACCGCAAGATGGATGCCTACAGCCCGTTCCCCATCGAGGAGGCCAGCGAGGCCATCGGCTTCCACAAGAGTCGCGTGCCGCTGGTCGTTCTACTGGGAGGATTGCTCGGCGGACTGTCAGGCTTCGGGCTGCAGTACTGGATCAACGTCATCGCCTATCCGCTTAACATTGGCGGGAAACCTTACGACTCCTGACCAGCGTTCATCGTTCCGACCTTCGAGATGACAATTCTTTTCGCCGGGCTGTGCGGCGTCTTTGGGATGTTCGCCTTAAATGGCTTGCCCATGCCGTATCACCCGGTGTTCAACGTGGACCAGTTTGCCCGGGTAACACGAGACAAGTTCTTTTTGTGTGTGGAAGCAGCCGATCCCAAGTTCGATATCGTTGACACGCAACGATTCATGGAGAGTCTGAAGCCGGTCTCCATTGCGGAGGTGCCGCATTAATCAGCCTGCACAATCCCGGTTCGGGGCGACGGCGACGAACGCCAGCACCTATGGGGACGGCAAAGTTGTCGCGTACTTCTTGCTGGGAGCCATTTTGCTCACGCTGGCAGGCTGCCGCTCGGACATGCAGAACCAGCCTTACTACCGGCCGCTGACCGAGAGCGACTTTTACGCCGACAAGCGTTCGGCGCGGCCGCTCGTCGCCGGGACTGTCTCCCGCGAGCATCTTAACGCCGACACCTATTTCTACACGGGCAAAATCGGCGCCAACGACGGCGACTACCTGCCTTTCCCGGTCACGGCTGCGGCGCTGGCTCGCGGGCAGCAGCGCTTCAACATCTACTGCTCGCCCTGTCACGGCGAGGCGGGCGACGGCAACGGTATGATTGTGCAGCGGGGCTACAAGCATCCCCCGTCGTATCACATTGACCGTCTGCGCAAAGCGCCGCTGGGCTATTTCTTCGACGTTATGACCAACGGCTTCGGCGCTATGCCCGACTACGCGGAGCAAGTTCCGCCCAACGATCGCTGGGCCATCGTCGCCTACATCCGCGCCCTGCAGTTGAGTCAGAATGCCAATCCGGGAGATGTTCCTGCTGGTGCGCAAATCGCCGACGCGCCCCCACGGGGCGTTACGATTATGCCTCGTTATGACACGCAGGGCGCGACCACGGCCGCGTCGACTCCGCCGAAGCCGGCGGTTCCGGTATCAGGAAGCGAGCCCAAGCCATGAGTCACGAGACCATGTACCGGCAACAGACCGACTATCCGGTGCCCGCCGAGGTGGACCAGTGGCAGAAGCGCGCGCTGATTGTGGGCGTGGTCGGCGCCCTGCTGTGCGTGGCAGGGGCTGTCACCTCGCTCGACCAGTTCCTCCGCGGTTACCTGATCGCCTACATGTTCTGGACGGGTTTGAGCCTCGGCTGCCTGGCGTTGCTGATGCTGCAGTATCTCTCCGGAGGTCTGTGGGGACTGGTGATTCGTCGGGCACTGGAGTCGGCGAGCAAGTGCCTGCCGCTGATGTTCATCCTGTTCCTGCCAATTCTGGTCTTCCGCACGCATCTTTATTCCTGGATGACAAACCCGGCGTTGACGGCGGGCAATCACTGGTATCTCAATACTGGTGGCTGGATTGTCCGCTGGCTGGTCTATTTCGCTATCTGGATAGGGTTTGAATTTGTTCTGAACAAGCGGGGCGACCGGCAGAACAGCCCGTTGATCGGCGGGATACAACCGCGTTTCCAGGGAATCAGCGGCCTCGGACTAGTGCTGTACGCGCTGACGGTTTCGCTGGCAGCGGTGGATTGGGTGATGTCGCTCGATCCCACCTGGGGCTCGACCATCTACGGATTGATCTTTCTCGCGGGACAGGGTCTGTCGGCACTGGCCTTCAACGTCATCATGCTGACCATCCTCACGCGCTACCGTCCCTACCGGGAAATCATCAAGCCAATGCAGTTCCACGATATTGGCAAGCTGATGCTGGCGTTCGTGATGCTGTTTGCTTACTTCTCGTTCTCGCAGTGGCTGATCATTTGGTCGGGCAACCTGCCGGAGGAGATTGGCTGGTATCTGCACCGCATTCACGGAGGATGGGGCGTAGTGGCGCTCATCATTATTCTGTTCCACTTTGCGCTGCCTTTTGCGCTACTGCTGTCGCGCGAGCGCAAGCGTGCCGGCACGCGTTTGATCGGGCTCGCATTGCTGCTGATGTTCATGCGGCTGCTGGACATCTATTGGTATGTGGTGCCGAACTTCGCGCGCGAGCAGGGACACTTTTATCTGAGCATCTGGTACATCGTCGTCCCGATTGGCGTTGGAGGATTGTGGCTGGCGTTCTTCTTCTACAACCTGCGGCAGCAGTCGCTGTTGCCGATTTACGAACCGCAAATACCGCTTTTATTGCATCAGAGGGGCCATGGCCACTGAGAACAATTACGATCCCTTGCGCAACCCGCTGGTTGACTACGATCGCACCGACCTGAGTCCGCGCGGGATTCTCCTGTTCCTGGTGGGGCTGCTGGTTTGCGGCTTCTTCGTTGAGCTGGTGCTGTGGGGGATGTTCCGGTTCATGGCCAAGAGCTATGTGCTCTTCCCGACTCAGCAGACCAACCCGATGGCCGCTGCGCAGCCGGCGCAGCCGGTTTCGCGCTCCATCTTCCAGAACGCGTCGGCGGTCAACCCGGGAGTTTTTCCTGAGCCCCGGCTGCAGGTGAACGACGCAGGCGACATGACGAAGTTTCTGGCGGCGGAAAACGAGTTGTTGAATCCGCCACAACCGTTTAGAGATGCGAGCGGGACGATACACATTCCGATCTCGCAGGCGATGAAGCTGATTGAGGAGCGCGGTCTGCCGGTGCGCCCCAACCCGCCGCCGGAGGACGCGAAACCTTGATGGATCGGTGGCTCCAACGCGCAATGGTGTGGCTCCCGACAATGCTGATGGCAGCCTGTATACTTGTCGCTGCCCAGCCGCCTTCCGCCTTTCAGGACAAGACCATGCAGCCCGCGGCCCAGGTCAGTCCGGCAGACCTGTCGAGCGTGGGTATCGACCAACGGCTCAATCAGCCGCTACCGCTGGATTTGCTATTCAAGGACGAGACCGGAAAGACGGTGAAGCTGGGCGATTACTTTCATGCGGGACGGCCGGTTATCCTTAACTTGGTGTATTACACCTGCCCCATGCTGTGCGGCGAGGAACTGGCAGGCGAGGCGAGTGCGCTGGGAGTGCTGCGCTTCAGTCCCGGCAATGAGTACGAAGTTGTCTCGGTAAGCTTCAACCCCGACGAAACGCCGAACGAAGCGGCGGAGAAGAAGCGCGTTTACATAGCGCGGATGAACGAACATCTGGAGCACAAGACCGATGGCAGCGGCTGGCACTTCCTCACCGGCCTGCAGCCAGAAATCAAGCAGCTGGCCGATGCTGCCGGGTTTCGTTACCGGCGCGATCCGCGTAGCGGACAGTTCATACACGCGGCAGCCCTTATGATCGTCACGCCGACAGGAAGAATTGCTCAGTACTACTATGGCGTTGAGTTCTCGCCGAAAGATATTCGCCTCGGCTTGATCGAGGCGTCGCAGGACAAGATTGGAACGCTAGTGGACCAGGTAGTGCTGTACTGCTATCACTACGACCCCAAGACCGGGCGATATGGTGCTGTGATCACCAACATTATGCGGGTGTCGGGGGCCGCCACCATGCTGATTCTAGGCGGCTTCCTCATCATCATGTACCGCCGTGAATCTCATCACCCAGAAAGGGAAACAGGACGGACTTGATCGATATGTGGAAGAACCTTCCCCTCTTTCCTGAACGTGCCTCGGCGTTGGCATGGCAGGTGGATGGACTTTATCTGTTACTGGTCGCGGTGTCGGCGTTTTTCACCCTGCTGATCTTTGTGCTGATCCTTGTCTTCGCGGTTAAGTACCGGCAATCGGTCCATCCCCAGGCGGAGCAAATCGAGGGCTCGCTGCCCCTGGAACTGGCCTGGACCCTGATACCGCTCGGCATCTGCATGGTCTTTTTTGCCTGGGGATCGCTGATTTTCTTCCAGGAGGCTCGCCCGCCACAGGGGGCGATGGAAGTCTATGCTGTCGCCAAACAGTGGATGTGGAAGTTCGAGTACGAAGGCGGGCAGCGCGACATCAACCAGCTCCACCTGCCGCTCGGACGTGATGTAAAGATGATCATGAGCTCGCAGGACGTGATCCACAGTTTCTACGTGCCAGCATTTCGTATTAAGGCTGATGTGCTGCCTGGCCGCTACACCGAGACGTGGTTCCGGCCCACCAAGGCGGGGACCTATCACCTGTTCTGCGCCGAATACTGTGGCACGGACCACTCCGGCATGATCGGTGAGGTAATCGTAATGGAACCTGCCGCCTATCAGGCCTGGATGAGCGGAGGCAGTACCACAGGTTCCTTGGCGTCCAATGGCGAACAACTGTTCCAGCAGTTGGGATGTGCCACCTGCCATCGCTTCGATGCCCAAGGAAGAGCACCGAACCTAATGGGAATTTTCGGCAAGCCGGTGTTACTGGACGACGGACGTACCGTCGTGGCCGACGAAAACTATCTGCGCGAATCCATCCTGAATCCCGGTGCCAAGATCGTGTCCGGATTCAAACCCATTATGCCGACCTTCCAGGGTCAGGTTTCGGAAGACAACTTGATGGCACTTGTGGCTTATATCAAGTCGTTATCACCCCCGCAGCAGGCGGGATCGGCAAGCAACCAGCCGCCTGCTGGCGAGACGCCCAACTTGCAGTGAAGTATTAGAACTGAGGAAGTGACATGGCTACCGCTGTACAGACCGTCGAGCGCGAGAACTACCTGAACTCCAACTACGGCATCAAGTCGTGGCTG
>CAZDYZ010000888.1:0-2324 GCA_964509525.1 uncultured Acidobacteriaceae bacterium | reverse complement strand
GCTGAGAGCGGCGTTCAACCACAGCAGTGGATGGAATATCTCCTCGATCAAATCGGACCGTATCGAGACGAGAATGCACGATCACGGCGCACCGGCCTGGCTCGCGACAATCAAACGGATCTAGATCCTGCTTCCGGCAGTCACTTGGGCGGATAACGCCCAATGAGTAGAAGTGAACACGCGAACCGAAAGTCAGCTTCTGGGATATCGATACGCGACATTGTAGGCTTTCTCTCCCTGCTTCGGGAATCCTTCTGCCGAATTCCAGAGCAGTCGTGCAGGATGGTCTCGGTCCAGGCACCGCCCCCTGAGGGTGGTGTGAGACGAAAAACCGTGCCACAACCCTGATAACACGCAGAGGACCGCATTCTCAGTCGGGCCGTGCAGGTTGCCACTCGTGTCGAATGTTGGTGTTGACGCCGGAGTAGCTCCGTCGCTGCAATCCAAGCTTCGAGCGTGCGGCGCTGCTCCGGTGAAATCGCCAAGGCTTGAGGCACATCCCACATATCAGCGCAGATGCGCCAGTTTGGCTAGATTGTCAGGTTATTTACGAAACAGTGGGGTCGTACCGCCTGCGTCAGTAGCCTGCTATTCTCCTCTGAGATTCTGGATGAGCTGCCGCAGGTAGGCTTCGGCGCCAATTTCCTCGATCAGCTTGGCACCAGCCGCAACCCATTGTTCGACCGGAACCAACGGTCCGGGTGGTTCCGCGATCCAGGGAGCAACCCGGTCCAAGCAGTAAACGGGGTTGCATATCATCTTCCTGATGTCCTCGGTCGACATCTCCCCGGGGATCCCTTCGTTCGCCGCTGTGCGGCCGGCCAGATGTTCGAGCACCACTCGGGGCATTTGCAATTCATCTTGAAGGCGGGCTACCGAGGGGTTGGAGGACGGCTCCGGCGCCTTGCGGTATATGGGGTTCTTCTCGTGCTTCAGGGCTTCGGTCAGTTCCCTGACGGTCGGGCGCGGCTTCGTGCGGACCTCGTTGTACACCGGGTATGCTCGCTCGTAAATCGAGGACTCCAACTGCTCGCTCATACCTTCGAAACGCAGAGGCAGCGTTCCTTCTTCACCGGGCCTCGTGCCGAGTTTGAAGTTGACAGCAATCGCGTGGTCTAGCTGCATCAGCTCGGCGGCATCAGGATTGTCGACTTCATCCAAAACATCGGCAACTTCAAGCTCAGACTCGCCCGCAGCAAGTGACACATCTCCGTTAGGCCAGCGACATAAGTATACGGGCATCAGTTTCCCTTCCTGCTCAAAACCAGTGTCAAGCGCTCAAAACCCCCTGTTCGGGCCATTTTGAGTGCAAGGGCGGGAATAGTCCAGAAGACATGACCCGCAGAATCGTGTGCCCACATGGGCAGGCAGGATTTCCAACCCGCGTGCCGCTGCCGACGTAGTCAAGTGCGCGTCCTTTGGACAGGAATCGTGGGTACGCACCTGCGACAATGTTTCCGAGTCTTATCACTGGCTGCGATTTAAATCGAGGGCTAGCCTCTCGCGGCCACGAGGACCTCCACATGCCGGCTTGGGGCCAATCTCAGCATAGCCTACAAACCGTCAAAGTGGGTTCGTAAACACTGCGCCGTTGGTAGGGTTAATCGCTGCGTTGCGGTGGCACGCAAGACCCCAACTTCCGGATAGCCCGTCAGCCACTCGGCAAAGCTCTACTTCGGCACACTTGTCCGGAGTTCATCCAGCGCTTGTTTACGGTCCTCCATGAACGGGTAGTTTGGTTGTTCTTTGACCAGCTTTTCGAGTGCGGTCACCTGTGCGGTCTGCAAGGCGCGGTCTTTGGAAACTGCGATATCAGGAATTACTCCGGATTCTTCCCAATCAGTTCCGGCGACAGCGTTGACATATCGCATAGTTGGAATTGTCAACGTGAAGCGCTCGCCCACCCGGAAATCAAATGCTGGATGAGCTGCTCCGGCCGTGCGTTCGCCAATGACGATGGCTCGCCTGACACTTTGGAGATCATATGCAAAGCCTTCGGCCGCGGAGATCGTGTCTGCACTGACGAGAATGTAAACGTCGCCTGCGTATTTGGCCCCAGCAGTATGGGGAGGGACCCAGTTTTCCGTCTTCGACGTGTCCGGTCTCGAGAAAAAATCACCAAAATGCACCGGCTCGTCAAAGAGATAGCCCATAAGTACTGCCCCGACAGCTGGGTCTCCGCCTCGATTTGCTCTGAGGTCGATAATTAGCGCGCTCGTACGTTGCAGAAATGCCATAGTGGCATGAGCCGTATCACGTCCGCCGTCCTTGAGGGGGAAGAATCCATCAAACCTCAAGTACCCTATATTTCCGGGGAGAATGTC
>CAZDYZ010000887.1:0-3263 GCA_964509525.1 uncultured Acidobacteriaceae bacterium | reverse complement strand
GATCAGCATGCAGACTGGACTTCAAGAATAAACTTGTTCACAAAACACTCTGCAAACTTGTGGTCAACTCGAATTGCCTCCCAGACACGAGTGTTCTTTCATGAATTTCACTTCTCATTTTTGAGGGCGTCTTCTCTTTCTTAAAGTATGCGATCGGACTGGCTTCCCGCGAAATTGAATGTTGATCGCCACAAGATCGAACTGAAACCAGGCAACCAAGCGGCCAATAAACTTCTCAGCAAAGAAGTAGGCATCGTCCTCATCATCAGGATGAATTTCTGCGACAAGAACACCGTCAGCGCTGCCCACCTCAATGTAACCACGAGTGTTCTGCTTGTGAATCAAGCGGGTCTTGGCCTTGTTCTTCCAGGACCAAGTGCGCGCCTCGTGAGTCACTTTGTCGCGAATCAAGCGATAAGCATCAAGGCGGGATTGCGGAATAACCTGTAGGCTGAGCATCGGACGTGAGCACCTCCCATTGCGTTTCTGGCTAAATGATTGTTGACATTTTGCTTAAGCAACACAAATACCTCAACTCGCCGGTCCTCGCGAACCGGCTTACCAGATCGGCCTTACCTCGGAGTTGGCGGCGTGGTGGAACAGTGTATGCCTCGCGTCAACGAGGGCTGCCGTCGCAGTGCCGAAGTGCGGCCGCGAGTGCAACCGGATCTTTGAATGCTAATTTACAACGACTAAGAAATTTGAACTCAGGGCGGTACGGTTGAACAGCTGCTAGCCGTGTGTGTATGTGACGCGTTGGTTGGTCTGACCGGGTAGCCATGTAGCAAACTAAGTCACCCAAAACAATTCAAAGCGGTCCACCATTTCAAATCAAGCCATTTATGCTTTCATTCGCTGGGTATCCGCAAACAGCCCGCCATGCATGCAGGACAGGCACAAGGCACTCACAGGAAATGCGCCTAAAGCCATAAGCGGAGCGTCATTGCCACGCCTGTGAACGGAATTTATGAGGCAACGTCCTGTTTGGCCCCCTTTAGAGCCAGAGCCCAGCAGCACCTTCTGCGACTGCCCTGACAATCCCCAAAGCTCTCGTCGCTCAAACCGACACGCCTTACCACGTCCAATTCTACAAATTCGGCTCACAGTGATCACCGCTGCTGACTGCCTTAATGCCTAATCGGTTCGTCTCTCGGTTGGCCAGAATCGTAAACAGCTTCAACCCGGACCTCAACTCAAATCAGCGGCGGGCAACATCGTTATGCTCGCTGACCCGAGCAGACTGTGCGTAGCAATCGGTTCGTACTGTTTCGGGTTGCTCTTGAGCTACCCAGCTGTCTGCACCTGCATCTGTTGCCGCATCTTCTCTTTCATCTCCTTAGTCGTGGGCTCGGCCTTGTGAGTTCCCACCATCCAGGTGTAACCGTCCGGATCTGCGAGCGTGCCGCACCGATCTCCCCAAAACAAGTCCATCACCTCACCTTGGCTGGCAGCTCCCAAACTGATGGCCTTCGCAACTACCTTATCTACGTTCTCGACATAGATGAACAACCCTGCAGGAGACGCGCCGATGCTTCTTGCACTACGTTTCCCCATGGCTGGGTTTTCCGGTCCGAGCATCAGCGTCGTACCGCGCAAAGTCAGCTCGGCATGAATTGGCTTGCCGTCAGGGCCATTCATGATCCCGCGCTTGGTAAAACCAAAGGCTTTCTGGTAGAAGCTCACTGCAGCGGGAATATCGGAAACGGTGAGGATCGCTGATACGGCACCGTACTGCTTCTTGTTTAGTGGGTCAATCTTCTTCTTAGCCATCTTGGTCCTCTCTTGAAAGCCAACATTCTAGCCGATCAGACTCCCCGATACGCAACTTCATGAGCATGGGGGAGCATGTCGTTCGTTACGAACGCCACTAATGCGAGGACAAAGTCGAGATAAACGGTGGCGTCTCCTGACTTTTTGGGTACCCTGCAGTTCCCGGCGAGTATAAGGGGTTGTCTGTCGGAGGGTCTGCATTGGTGCCGGCAGGGCAGCAGTCGAATCGAGGATTGCCGGAGTGTCCTGAGAGAGGTTCTTCAGATCGTAGCCTCCACCTCCTCTCTGGTAGTTCAAACGAGTCAAGGCAGCGACTTCGCTTGCTTGATGTCTGCCGGATTGTTCATTTGCTCGGAGAGGCTGCCGGCTTGATGTCGTTCACCGCCTTCTGCACTGCTTCGACGGAGTTCGATTCTAGCTGGTAGAGGACCGACGCGTTCTCGCGCTTGGCGATGTATCCGGTGCCGTACTTAGCGATTGACACTTTTTCCACGTGTTTACCATCATCCGATGTAACCGAGACCTCCATTGCGGAAGTCGTGAAGCCAGAGTTGACAAACTTGCTGGCCGCAAGGTTACGCAACTTTGAAACCAACGCCTGCACGCTTCCGGCATCCATCTTATTTCCGTTGGACCACCAATCGCCACCGCTGCTGCTCAGGAAGTATGTCTTCGCACCGCTGTGTATCGCAATCTTGCTGGGGTCGTTGAAACCAAAGTCGAAGACTTTCTTGTTGCGGAAATCGTCAAGATCTTTGTCGATTGCCTGGCCGAGGTCTGAGTCAAGCTTGTAGACGCCATCGACCACGCTCGACTTCGCGTAATACGTACCTTTGCTTTTTCGAAGCTGAAGCTCTTGCACCCCGTTTTGGCACGTCACTCTTGCCGTTGCAGAAGGGGCAGCGCTAGCAAACAGTACCGCGACCTTTTTGTCATCGAGCCCAGGGTCGCTGAGATCCATGCGGGCATCGGCCAATTTCCGGGCTAGTTCGCCTACCTGTGCGCTATCCGCCCGCTGTGGTTGGGGCTCCAATATCTGCCATTCATCTTTATTGCGCCCCAACACAATTGCCCCATTTTTTCTGATGAGATCAATGCGGCTGATCTGGTCTACGTTCAGTGCGAGCAACCGCTTGTCGCGTAGATCGTTCACACTCTTGTCTATACTGGTCTTCTTGTAGCTGGCAATTGTGAAGATCCGTGAGTCTCCGCCTAGGGCTGCGTAAACCGCGTTGCCTGTAGGTGTCTGATCACCGATCAGAAGCTCTTGTGTTTTGTTGTCCTTTTCGGTGATATCTACTTTGACGGAAGGTTGGTCGAGACCATATTGCTTTAGATTTGAAGCCTTGTCTTCGACTAGTCGCTCGGAATTCAGGGAAGACAAGGTGGAGATTGCCATAGAGACAGCGGCCTGATCAGCTGCAAGTCGAACGGGTTGGGTAATCTGCCAGATGCTCGAGCTATTTTTCGCAAGAACAATCGGTTCGGCACCC